>NZ_JBITDK010000011.1:0-219176 GCF_044454165.1 Streptomyces sp. NPDC051567
GCCGACAGCAGCGCCGCCTGCCGCAGCCCGATCCGCGTCCGCGTGGCCTCGTCGGGACCCGCCGGGGGGGGGGGGGGGGGCCGGGGGGGGCGGGGGGGGGGGGGGGGGGGGGGGGGGGGGCCCCCCCCCCCCCCCCCCACCCGGCCGGTCAGGCCCTGCGCCGCCGGGCGACCAGGACCATGCCCGCGCCCGCGGCCAGGACGACCGCGCCGCCGATCGCCAGCGGCAGCGCCACTCCGGCGCCGGTCAGGGCGAGTCCGCCACCGGAACCGCCGGTACCGCCGGTGGCCGCGGCCGGGGTGCTCCCGGACGGCCTCGGGCCGGCGGAGGCGGAGGCACCGGGCGCGACCGGCTTCGGCGAGGCGGAGGCGGAGGTGGAGGCGCCAGGCGCGGACGGGGTGGCGGTCACGGACGGCACCGGGGTGGCCACCGGGACGGTGCCGCCGGGCGAGGGAGTGTTCGCCGGGCGAGGGGTGCCCGGCAGGCAGCCCGTGAAGGGGTAGTGGTGGGTCTCGGCGCCGCCCTTGCCGGTGAGCGACTTGGCGATGACGGAGCCGTTGACGGGACCACCCGCACCCAGGTCGAAGGCGGCGTTGGGCGCGAGCACACTGCCCGGCCAGGCGTTGCCGCTCTTCTTCACCACGGTCGTGGCGTCGGGGAAGTTCCAGAGCAGCTTGGCGCGGATGCGGCCGTCGGCGGCGCTGCTCAGCTTGTCGTCGAGCACCTCGCGCTTGCCCGCCTCGTCCCAGAGGAGGAACCCGGTGGTGCCGGCCTTCTCCTGGTGGTAGGAGGCGCCCTTGACGCTGACCACCGTGACCGCGCCGACCGGGACCTTGATCCGGATCTCCTTGGCCTTCTCCAGTTCGGCGGCCGGGATCACGAAGCCGTTGTAGTGCGGGTCGGTGCCGGTCAGGCGCAGGCCCGTACCGTCGAGCCGCCACTGGGCGGTGGCCGACTGGGTGGCGGCGAGGGTGGTGGAGACCCTGCGCAGCTTGCCGAACTCGGCGGCGAAGTCGATGGGCGAGGGGCCCTTGGTCACCTTGCCGTTGTGGGCTTCGGCGAGGCCGGTGAGCGTGCCGCCGTGGATGCCGTTGCCCTTCATCACCCGTACGTCACCGGTGATGTCGCCCGCCACGACGAGGGCGTTCCCGCCCGGGAGCGCCTTCACCTGCTCGGCGGTGAGTTCCTGGCCGACGGTGAAACCGCCCCGGAAGTCGGCGTTCCCGCCGACCGCGACGGCGCCCTCGGCATCGGGGGTGTGCTGGTCGTCCCCCTCGATGAACTCGCCGTAGAGGTTGGCGACCCCGAGGGCGTCGGTACAGGTGGCGGCGGGTGAGGCGGGCACGGGTACGGGCGCGGCGAAGGCGAGCGGGGCGGCGGCGAGGGCGCCGAGCATGCCGAGTGCCAGGGAACCACCGATCGTGGCCGAGGCGAGCGAGGAGCGGACGGATATGGACATGTGAGGTATCTCCGAAGTGCAGCTCATGCGGTGGTTCTTGATCGGCGCACTCTTTCCCCCAGGGACACCCCGGGTCAAGCCTGGTGTCCGATGTGCCCGTTCCATCCGCTCTGGAGCCTGCCTTCTCCTCCGGGAACGGCCGGACAGGCCGTCGGCAGCCGGGTGCGTGCGGGGCGTCACCCGGACGCGTGAGGCGGGTGGGGCGAGGTGCGTGGGTGGCCCTGGCCGTGCGGCAAGGTGGTCGGATGCAGTTACGCCGGGCCGTGCCCCTCTCCCCGCCCTTCTCCGTGCCCCTCTCCGTGCCCCTCTCCCTCGCCGTGCTCCTCACGACCGCGGGCTGTGTCTCCGTCGCCCCGGACTCCCCGGCTCCCGCCCGCGGTTCCCTCCCGCCCGCGGGGGCGCCGCAGGTGCCGTCGTCCCAAGCTCCGTCCCGGGTCCTGCCGTTGGGGGAGCTGCCCGGCCGGATCGGGGCCGGGCCGGAAGCGGAACCGGGAACGGAAGCGGAACCGGAGTCGCCTCGGGGCCGGGCCGGGGTGGCGCCCCGGCCGGCCGCCGGGCGGCCCGGGAAACCGGCCGCGCCACCCCGGCGGGTACGCCCGCGCACCTCCAGGGCGCCCCATCCGCACCACGAGCCCGCCCGGGTGCCGGGGATGGCCGAGTGGTGCGTGGCCGCGGAGGGCGCCGTACCGCCGTCCGTCGTCGATCTCTGCTTGCGCGAGTACGGCCGCTGACGCTCCCCGCACACCCCGGTGAACGTCTCTGACCAGGAGATACCTCTCGTAGCGCCTGGGAGACTTGACTCTCCCCCTGTGTCAGGGCCTGCACTGGAAGGCGTCATGTTCACCATCGGAGACTTCGCCAAGCACGGCCGGGTGTCGGTCCGCATGCTGCGTCATTACGACGCCCTCGGCCTGCTGCGCCCGGCCCGTGTCGACCCTGCCAGCGGCTACCGCTACTACGCCGCCGGGCAGCTCGCCCGCCTCAACCGTGTCATCGCGCTCAAGGAGCTCGGCTTCAGCCTGTACCAGGTCAAGTCGATCCTCGACGAGCGGGTGGACGTGGAGGAGCTGCGCGGTCTGCTGCGGCTGCGGCGGGCGGAGCTGGAGAGTGCCATGGCCGCCGCGGCGGCCCGGCTGACCCAGGTCGAGGCGAGGCTCCGGACCATCGAGAGCGAGGGATTCATGCCCGCCGAGGACATTGTCGTCAAGAGCCTTCCGCCCGTCCGGCTCGCCGAGCTGACGGGAGTGGCGAGGAGTTACGGACCGCAGGACATCACCCCGGTCATCGGCCCGCTCTACGACGAGCTGGTCCGGCGGATCGACGCCGCCCGGGTCGCCGTGACCGGGCCCGCGATCGCCTACTACGAGGACGCGCCGGGGGGCGGGCCGGGGGCCGTCCTGGTCCACGCCGGGCTGCCGGTGGCGGAGTCCGTCCGTGCCGGGGATCTCGGGGGCGGGGTACGGATCGTCACGCTGCCCGCGGTCGAACAGGCCGCGACGGTGGTGCACCGCGGCGCGATGGACTCGGTGCTGCCGACGGCCCAGGCCCTCGCGCGGTGGATCGACGCCAACGGCCACCACTCGACGGGGTACGCGCGCGAGCTGACCCTGGCCTGCCCACCGGACAAGGACCAGTGGGTCACCGAACTCCAGGAGCCCCTGACCCCGGCTCCCTGACCCCACCCGCCGGGGGGGGGGGGGGGGGGGGGGGGGGGGCGCGCCCCCCCCCCCCCCCCCCCCCCCCCCCCGGCCCAGCGCCGACCGCTTAGGCTGCGCGGATGCAGCGCGTACTGGTGGTCGGGATCAGCGGGGCCGGGAAGTCCACGCTGGCCCGCGCGCTGGAGCGGCGGCTCGGGCTGCCGTTCCACGAACTGGACGCGCTGCACTGGAACGGGCCGGGGTGGGCCGTCAGCGGGTCCTTCGCCGAGGACACGGCGCGGCTGGCCGGGACCGGGCGGTGGGTCTTCGACTCGCTCGGTCCCCCGGCCGTCCGGGACCTGCTGTGGGAGCGGGCCGACACGGTGGTCTGGCTGGACCACCCCCGGTACGTGGTGATGCGGCGGGTGCTGCTGCGCTCGCTGCGCCGGAGCCTGCTGCGCGAGCGGCTGTTCGGCGGGAACCGGGAGTCGTGGCGGGAGTGGCTGCGCGCCGACCATCCGGCGTGGTGGGCCTGGACGCGGTACGCGTCCCGGCGCGCCGAGATCCTGCGGCGGGCGGGCGATCCGCGGTTCGCGCCGCTGCGGGTGGTACGGCTGCGCTCCCCGGGAGCGGCCGACGCGTGGCTGCGCGCCCAGGCCCCCGGGCCGGGCCCGGTCACCGGGAGCGGCAGGTGACGGCGCCCGGACCGGGCTTCGAGGCCGCGACGGGTGACGGCCCCCGGCCGCCGGACGGGACCGGGCGCGCGGCTGAGGTACGCACGGCTGAGGTACGGACGGCGTACGAGGGGCTGTTGCAGATCCGCCGTCTGGTCAACGGCCCGGCGGGCACGGCGGTTCCCGCACCGTGGGAGGTACGGCTGCCGGTGCGTGCGGTGGCCCTCGTACTGGAGGCGGCCGGGATCGCGCCGTCCGCGGTGGACGGGGAAGGGCGGCGGGTGCGGACGGGGTACCGGGTGGCCGCCGGGGCGGAGCCCGGGAGGACCGAGGTGACCTGGCCCGGCCCGCCGGGCGGCGGCGCGGCCGGGGAGGAACGGGAGCGGCTGACGGCCTGTTCGGAGGTACTGGCGCGGCTGGGGTGGGAGTGCCTGCTGTACCGGGGTCCGCGCGGGCGGCGCTTCCTGGAGACCGAACCGCCGCGCTGAACCGCCGCGCCGAGCCGCCGGGGCCGGGCGCGGGGTAGGCCGGGGGGGCGGCGGGTGTGGGGGTCAGGCGGGCTCGGCGCGGCGGAGGTCCATGAGGTCGCCCGCCACCGCCTCCAGCAGCTCCGGGTCGTGGCGGGGGCTGCGCTCGGGTGGGACGAGGCCCAGGTAGGCGGTCAGACAGGTGTCGAAGACGACGTACGTGACCCCCCGCTCGGCCAGTGCCGCGAGGTCGGCCCGGACCTGGGCGGGTGTGCCGTGGCCGGGGAGGCGGCCGGACTCCGGCACGGGCCGGGTGGTCAGGTGGAGGGCGATGCGCGGGGCGAGTGCGGGGACGGGGCGGCCGGAGGTGGCCGCAGGCGCGGGAGGGGCGCGGACCGTGACGGTCCGCGCCCCTGTGCCATGTGCCGGTCCGGCCGTTACGGCGCCCCGAAGGTCAGGGTCAGCCGTGGCGTCCCCTCGCCCGCCCGCGCCTGCGCGGACCACAGCCACAGGGCGTCCGTGCCCCGGCTGGTCAGTGCCAGGCTGTACGAGGTCCCGAGCGCCGCGGCGACGGCCCCGGTGGACAGGGCGGTGCTGTGGACCGCCGAGCCCTCCGGCAGCCCCGTGAAGCCGCCGAGCGCCGGGGCGCCGAGGGCGGGGCGGTTCGCGTACGTGGTCCCGTTCTCGGTCCACGTCCCGGTGACCGGGACCACCGGGACCGCGTCCACCGTACCGGCGTCCGCCGCCGTCCCGGTCTTCACGCTGAGCACCGCCGACTTCAGCACCGTGCCCGAGGGCGCGGCGGGCAGGGCGAAGCGCAGGTAGCTCGCGTAGAAGGAGGTGCCGCGCACCGCCAGTGAGCCCGAGGTGCCGTAGTTGGCCCCCGGGGCGCCCGCGTTGGCGTAGGTGTCCTCGGAGGCCGTCACCCGGACGACGGAGTCGGCCGGGGCGGAGGCGAGGAGGTGGTGGTCGCGCACCTGCGCCGCGCTCAGGACGACCGGGTAGACGGCGGTCTCGTCCAGCAGGCCCGCCCAGTGGTCGCTGACCGGGCGGTACGGCCAGCCGCCGAGGTTGTCGCCGCCGGCGCGCCAGTAGCCGGTGAAGTCCTCGTGCGTGGTGACGTTCGACGCCCCCTTCCGGACCCCGTCCACGTACAGGGCCGTCCCGCCCGGCCCCTGGGTCGCGACGACGTGGTGCCAGCGGTTGTCGTTGTAGCGGTCGGTGCCGGTGGTGAGGGTGCGGAAGCCACCGTTGTAGACGCCGAAGACGAGCCGGCCGTCGTCGGTCATGTAGAGGTGCTTGTCGTAGCGGTTGCTGCCCTGTACCTGGTTGTTGCCGAGGCCGAAGAGCTTGCCGCCCCGGGTGGTGTCCGTCCGGAACCAGGTCTCGATGGTGTAGGCGGAGCCCACGCTCCGGCGGCGGTCCCCGTACACCTGGGCGCCGGTGCCGTCGAAGCCGATCGCCGTGCTCGGCCCGGAGAGCGCGCCGGGCGTCCGGCGCAGCGCCGGGCCGTTGAGGTGGACCCCGTTCTGGCCGCCCGCCGAGGAGTCGGCGACGAAGGGGAGCGCCGTCTCGTCGTAGCGCCAGTACAGTTGGGCGCCGTCCGCGCGGACCCGGTCCGGGTAGGCGTCCACGGAGGTGGGCGCGGTCACGCTCGCCGGCCCCGACAGGGCGCTGGTGTTGCCGGCCGCGTCGGTCGCCGTCACCCGGTAGGTGTGGGTGTGGCCGGGTATGGCGGTGGTGTCGGTCCAGGACGCCTGGGGGCGGCTGAAGAAGAGCGAGTCCGCGGTGACCGTGGCGACGGGGGTGGCCGCGCCGTCCCGGTACACCCGGTAGGTCAGCCTGCTGTCGTCCAGGTCGAGGCTGGTGCGCCAGCGCACCTGGACCTCGCCGGGCCGGAAACCGGCCGCGCTGACGAGCGGGACGGTGGGAGCGCCGGTGTCCCCGGTGGACGAGAAGCGCGTCAGGCTCTGCTGCGCCGCGCCGTTGACGGTGGTGAACTCGCCTCCGGCCCAGAGGTGGGGGACCCCGCCCGGGGAGGCGACCGTCAGCACCCGCGGGCCGAGGGCCTCGCCGATGCCGCCGTTGGTCTTGGGGGACCAGCCCAGTTTCCCGGTGCCGCTGGTCGGCTGGGCGAGCAGGTGGTGGCGGCGGCCGTCGGGGAACTCCCCGACGCTGGAGCAGTCGTGGGCGTGCGAGGCGCTGTAGAGCACGCTCCGGTACGGCAGCACCGCCTGGGTGGCGCCGAGGCAGGTGTCGCGCCAGCGCTGGCGGAAGTCGCCGAGGCCGAGGGCGATCCGGCCGTCGAAGACCCCGCCGCCCGTGCCCTCGTTGGCCGTGTAGAAGCCCGTCGCGTCGGTCGCGATGTCCTTGACGACCGAGTTGGTCTCGATGAAGCCGGGGTAGGAGGTGGTGAGCGCGCCGCTCGTCGCGTCCACGACGGCCAGGGCGTGCGTGTCCGTGCCGTTGACGGTGAAGAAGTCGCCGCCGAGCAGCACGTTCCTGCCGTCCGGGGTGAGTTCGACGGCGCGGCCGGGCTCGTCGGCGTCGGCCCTGAAGGGGCGCGGTGAGCCGTCGGTGGTGGTGACCGCGGCGAAGCGCCGGCGCTGCTGGCCGCCCACGGTGAGGAAGTCGCCGCCCGCGTAGACGGTGTCCCCGGTGACGGCGAGGGCCCGGACGGTGGCCGTGAAGCCGGGGCGGAAGGAGGGCTTGGGGGCGCAGCTCGCGATGTCGACGGCGACGAGGTGGGAGGCCGGGGTGCCGTTGACGGCGTCGAGGGCCACGAAGTTCACCGCCTGCTGTTCGCTTCCGGCCGCGCCGGCCGGCGGGCGGACGGCGGAGAAGGTGCCTCCGGCGAAGACCTGGCCCCCTGCCTCGGCGAGGGCCCGGACGACGCCGTTGGGCTGCCAGGTGGGCAGGGCGTCGGCGGTGAAGGTGACGGGCGGGGTGACGGCCTGTGCCCGTGGGACGGGGCCGAGGCCGAGGCCGATGAGAGCGCCGGCTCCGGCCAGGTAGAGGGACAGGGCCAGGGCCAGCGTGGTCGCCAGCCCTCGTGATCTGTGCATGAACCCCCCAGTGCGGTGTGGTGCACGGCCCGGTGACGCGCGGCCGTCCCCCTCAACAGGTCGGTCATGGCCGGAAAGGGCCGGAGGGCGGCCCGCGGCCATGCGTACGGGCGCACCCTAGGGCGAATTCCCTTCCCCGCAGGCCTACTTGACCTACCGGATACGGAAATGACGGTCGCACCGGGAACCGGTGAGCAGTCCCGTCCGGGGCCGAGGGCCCGCTCACTCGGCGTCACCCTGGCGAAACGGCCCCGCGCGGGGCCTCCTCCCTCTACCGTGCCATGAGGGGACGGGCGCGGGCACGGCGGCGGAGAGGGCGGGGCCAATGGACGAGGACGAGGACATGCGGCTGGCGAGGCTCACCCCGGAGATCTCCCGCCGCACTCTGATCATGCTGCGGGGGCTGGCGGGCCTGGAGCCGCCCGAACAGGTGCCCGAGGACGCCATGACCGTCGCGGACGCGATCCTGGCCGAGCACGGCACCGACGGGCTCCGCGTCCTGGCGATGACCCTGGCGGCCTGGGCGACGGCGCAGATCGAGAACGTGGCCGAGCTGAGCCGGCGCAGCCACGAGGCGGTGCTGGACGCGATGGAGCTGGCCTGTCTGGAGGCGAACACCGAGGAGTAGGCGCTCCCCCTTCCGGATCGCGCCCGTACCCCCGGGGAGGAGCCCGGCGGGGGCGGGCCGCTCCCGTATGTCCTGGACGGCCCGGAGTCGGCGACACTGGGGAGCAGGAGTGTCGTGGGGGGCGTGATCGGAGGCCGTCGTGAGCACACCTTCCCCCGTCCGGGTCGCCGCCGTCCTGTCCGCCGAGCACCGCGGGCGGCTGATGTCCCACGCCCGTGAGGTCAATTTCCGTGAAGGTGCGCGGATCTTCGACGAGGGCGCGCGGGCCGCGTCCTTCTGGATCGTGCGTTCCGGCACGGTGACCCTGGAGATCCCCGTGCCCGGCCGCCGGCCCACGCCCGTCGAGAGCCTCGGACCGGGCGAGCTGGTGGGCTGGTCGTGGCTGTTCCCGCCCTACCTGTGGCAGCTCGGCGCCGAGGCCATGTCCCCGGTCCGCGCCTACGAGTTCGACGCCCCGACCGTCCGGATGCTCATGGACGCCGACCCCGCCTTCGGCTCCGCGGTGGGCCACTGGGTCGGGCGCGTCCTCGCCCTCCGGCTCCAGCAGACCCGCACCCGGCTCCTGGACCTGTACGCCCCGCACACCGGCGCGGGGTGACGGCGAAGGCGTGCGGAGAGGCTCCCACAGGGGTGTGTTCGGCCGATTCGGCGGCCCGCTCCCCCACAGGTCAGCCTCCTGCCGCCGCTGCGGTCTGCACTCATTCGCACACGGGTGGTGACGTGAAATAGGGGTGCGAACGGGCGTTCGTGGCCCGCTTGAGCAAGACTCCCGTCCGTTATCCGAAACAACCACCCAAGGGAGTGTTCGAAATGCGGTTCATCGCAAGGGGTCTCGGGCTCGGTTCCGCCGCCATGGCGCTCACCGCCCTCACCGCGCTGGCCTGGCCCGGCACGGCCGGCGCCGCCCCCACCGGCACGGCGGGCCTGCACGCGCCCTCCGCGCTCGTCCTCACCGTCACCGCCGGGGACGACGCGGCCCGGGGTACGGTGCTGCGCGCGGTGACGCTCACCTGCGCGCCGAGGCCGGGCGGGACGCACCCGGCGCCGTCCGCCGCGTGCGCCGAGTTACGCACGCACGCCACCACCCTGGACGTGCTCACGGCGCCCGCCACGGACGCCGCGTGTACCCGGGAGTGGAACCCGGTCACGGTGACGGCCGACGGCGCCTGGCAGGGCCGCCGGCTGAGCTACGCGCACACCTTCGGCAACGCGTGCGGCTTCGCCGTCACCACCGGCACGCTGTTCGACTTCTGACGCGGGTCACCCCCGTGTCCTGACGCGGGTCACCCCCGCGGGCCGGGCGGCGCCGTGCGACCGCCGTCCGGCTCCAGGGGGGTGCTGCCGTCCCGGTTGAAGGCGTGGCCGGGCCGGAAGAGCTTCTTGGCGAAGAAGTGGCCGTGCTCGCCCGCCATCCGGAACCACGGCTCCGCCTCCTGCGGGCTGTCCCGCAGGTCCACGAGGCGCGCCATGTCCCACATGGCCTCCACGTCACCCAGCTCGACCGCGGCCCGCAGCAGCCGCTCCGCCTCGGCGTGGTCGCCGCCGAGCTTGCGCAGCGACGCGAGGAACCGCATGGCCCGGGTGTTCCCGGCGGCGGCAGCGGCCTCGGCCTCCTCGACCGAGGCGAAGCGGCGCCGGTTGCGCCGCCACCGCAGCGCCCCGGACACGACGCCGACGGCCCAGACCGCCCACCCGGCGTCGAGCAGGGCGTCACTGTCGTTGAGCAGTCCGGCCACGCTCAGTACGGCGGCGACGAACAGGAGCAGGTACGTCATGACGATCCCCCGGTGGGCGGCGACGGAGCCTTCCGCAGAGTAGGCCAACTCCCCTGTTCTGTCAGCCCAGTTCGAGACTGGTGACCCCGTAGATCCCGGACAGCTCGACCTCCGGCGCCGGGCCGGTGTACATCCGGGCGGCCTCGAAGACCGGGACCAGGCCCAGCCCGGTGAGCAGGGCGGTGGCCGCCGGGTTGGCGTCGGGCGCGTCCACGGCGACCCGGCCGCCGGGCGCGTACCCGGCGAGCAGGCGCACCAGGGTCCGCGCCACGGCCGGGTTCGCGGCGTAGAGCGGGCCGATCCGGGAGGCGCCGCTGCACGGGCGGATCACGCCGAGCCCCTCGATCCGGCCGTCGCGGACGGCGGCGAGGGCCGTCCGGCCGGGCAGACCGGTCCAGGCCGAGAGGAAGGCGTCGCGCGGCTCGGGGAAGAACCGCCGGTCGTAGGCAGCGAGCAGGGAGAAGGGCAGGGTGGCCGCGTCCACCACCTCGAACCCGTCGTCCGCGCCCGCGGCGGCGGGCCCCTGCGGGACGCCCTCGTGACGGACGTTGTTCCAGGCCCGCCGGAAACCCGACTTGCGGTAGTTGTCCTGCTGGGCGACGACTCCGTCCAGGCCGACGAGCCGCCCGTCGAGCCGGTCCATCCCGGCGCGCCAGAGCCGGATGCCCAGGCCCCGGCCCCGGACGGCGGGGCGGGCGATGTAGAAGCCGATGAACCCGAAGCCGGAGCCGTAGCGCACGGCGGAGATGCAGGCCACCGGCGCGCCGCCGATCCGGCCGACCAGGAAGCCGGCCGGGTCGGCGACCGCGAAGGCGAACCGGTCCGACGCGCCGGGGTTCCAGCCCTCCTCGTCGGCCCAGGAGCGGATCATGTCCATGTCGGCGGCGCTCGCGCCGGTGATCTCGAATCCCGTCATGTCCGGTGTTCTACCAGACGGGCGCGGGGCCCACGGCGGGGTCCGGTCCACTGCCCCCGGTCCTGCCGAAAACGGACCGGCCCCGGGCCCGCACCGTGTCGGTGGGGGCCGGGGCCGGTCCGCGCTCGGCCGGGGATTCGCTCGTACGGACTACCTTCCGAGCATCCGGTCGACGACGCGCCGCGTGGCCTCGCCGTCGTCCAGGTCGCAGAACTCGGCGCGGAAGGCCTCCCGTGCCGACGCGTACCGCTCCCCGACCCCGTCCGCGTCGCGGACGGCGGCGATCAGGCTCGCGGAGTCCGCCAGCAGCGGGCCGGGCGCCTTCTCCTCCAGGTCGAAGTTGAAGCCGCGCAGCGTGCTCCGGTAGTGCTCCAGGTCGTACGTGAAGAGCAGGATCGGCCGGTCGGTGAGGGCGAAGTCGAAGATCACGGAGGAGTAGTCCGAGATCAGCACGTCCGCGACCAGCAGCAGGTCCGTGGCGTCGGGCCAGCGGGAGACGTCGACGACGAAGCCGTCGCGGACGCCCTCGCGGACCTGCTCGCCCACGTTGTGGTGGCCGCGCACCAGCAGGACGTGGTCCTCGGCCAGCTCACGGCGGGCGTGGTCCAGGTCGATGTGCAGGTCGAGCTTGTAGCCGCCCGAGAAGCCCTCCCGGTTCTCCCGCCAGGTGGGCATGTACAGGACGACCTTCTTGCCCTCGGGCAGGCCGAGGCGGCGCCGGACCTCCGCGATCCGCTGCGCGTCGGGCCGTACCAGCGCGTCCGTGCGCGGGCTGCCGGACTCGACGACCTCGCCGTCGTAGCCGAGGGCGCGCTGGAGGACGGGGGTCGCGTAGGAGCTGGGGGAGGCCAGCAGGGTCCACTGGGCGCTGTCGTGCGCCAGCCCCTCCAGCACCTCGGGGCTCGTGTAGTAGTCGTGGACGTAGTCGTGGCCGATCTGCTTGACCGGCGTCCCGTGCCAGGTCTGCACGACGGTCTGGCCCTCGCGGCGGTGGAAGTGGCCCGGCACGCTGGTGTTGACCACGTAGTAGCGGGTACGGGCCAGGACGTCCCAGGCCTCCACGCTGTCGTACTGGACGGCGCGGGCGGTCGCGGGCACCTCGACGCGGCCGTCGCGGACCAGCCAGACGTGCTCCAGCTCCTCGCCCCGGCGCAGCAGCTCCTCGTGGATGGCGCGGGGCGAGTCCCCGGCGCCGTTCCCCTGGAAGGTCTCGTAGACGACCATGTCCTTGACCGGCAGGGCCCGCTGCGCCGGGTAGGTCTCGAAGCGGGCGACGCGCTGGGCGAAGTTGGAGCGGTCGTGCGGGCTGATCAGCGGGTCGGAGACCAGCACCATCCGGTCGTGGAAGCGGGTCTCGACGCGCATCCGGCGGCCGTGCGCGGTGAGGGGGTGGGGTCCCGCGAAGAGGATGCCCTGGCCCACCTGGACCGGGGCGCCCCGGTCGACGCCGAGCAGACCCGCGGTGGTCCCGCCCTGGGCGGCCGGGCGCAGGGTGGGCCACCAGCGGCCCTCCGGGAGCGTGGTGAGACCGGCGTACGCCTCGGGGAGCACGGGCTCGAAGGAGGCCGTGAAGCGGTCGTCGTCACGGGTGACGGGGTAGCTGAACTCCATGCCGTGCACGTTGTGCAGGACCAGCTCGTACGGCTCGTCGGTGGGCGCGGTGAACCGGCCCCGCAGCGTGAGGGTGCCGTTCTCGGCCGCGACCGCGTCGACCAGCGGCGGTGAGGGCTGCGCGGAGAGGATCAGGTGTCCGGTGTTGCCGCGCTTGGCGAAGAGGGTGCGGCCCCGCTCCGCGCCGGGCAGCGGGAGGACCAGGCCCTCGAAGCCGCCGCGCTCGTCGTGGGCCAGCCGGTGCTCGGTGCCGTCGGCGCCGGTCACGTAGAGGTGCCAGGGCTCGGGGTTCCACTCGCCGGGCTGGGACTCGGCGTCCGGGACGGCGCCCAGGTCGGCCAGTGGCAGGCGCGCGGTGAAGGGGACCAGGCCTCCGGCGGCCGGGCCGGTCTCCAGCGGGAGGTCCAGGGTGGTGCCGGTGGTGGCGTGCCGGGCGCGCAGGGTGGCGCCGGAGGCGATCGCCGCGGCGAGTTCGCCGGTCACCTCGGCGGTGTCGCCGTCGGCCGGGCGGACGTCCAGGGCGCGGGCGCGGACGATCTCCACCTGGATCGTGAGGGTGCCGGCGACGGTCGGCAGGATGCGGACGTCGGGCGCCACCCACTGCGGGGGCGGGTTCTGGCCGGTGTCGTGCTCACCGCCCCGCAGCCGGGCGCGGTGCAGACCGCCGGCGCCGGTGACGGCGACGGAGGTGGTCCATATGCCCTCGTGCCACGTGCCGCCCGACTGGAAGATCGAGGGGTCGACGACGGCGGTGAAGCCCGCCCAGTCGGCGTGGCGCAGGGCGAGGTGCGGGGAGTTCACGGTCGCCATCGGGGAGGCGACGGTACGGGCGCTCACCACGGAGCGGCGGCGCTTGCCCCCCTCGCGGAAGACCAGCATCTTGCGCGAGCCGAGGCGGCTCTCCGCGCCGAGGTGGCCGGGGAGCGCGTAGCCGCGCAGCAGCAGCTTGCCGTCGGCCCAGGCGGCCTGTTCCAGCCGGCTGACGACGCGGCGTTCGCGCGGGCCGAGGGTGAGGATCTTGGCGGGGACCGGGGGGCGGCCGTGCAGGAAGGGGTAGTCGGCCTGCGGGCGGGCCAGGCCCTTGACCGGCACGCTGTAGTGGTAGTGGCTCTGGTGGTCCTGGAGGGCGATGAAGTCCTCGACGCGGCCTTCGCGGGCCAGGTACGCCTTGAGGCGGTCGGCGACGGTCAGGTCGGACCAGGGCCCGGTGCCGATCTCCCGGACGAGGCCGCCGACCTCCTTGACGAAGGCGGCGCGGAAGTCGGGGCCGCCCTCGCCGACGTACTTGTAGATGAGCGGGAGTTCCTCGCTCAGCACGTTGTAGTCGTAGTCGCGCAGGTAGCGCTCGTACGTGGCGCCCTGCTTGGCCTTGAGGGACTCGCGGACCAGGCGCACGGAGGTGACGCGGTCGATGAGGGAGACCGGGTCGGTGGAGCGCTGGGTGATGGAGCGCTCACCGGTCTCGCGCACGCGCCAGTGGTAGACGCAGTCGCTGATGATGTCGACGCTGGTGGCGAAGTAGTGCGCCGGGATGCTGACCGGGGCGTCCTCGTAGAGGATGCCCTCCGGGTACTGGAAGTCGTGCTCGTTCCAGAAGCTGCGCCGGTAGACCTTGTTCCAGGCGGTGCGGTCGGTGACCAGCGCGGGGAACCTGGAGATGTGGGTCTTCAGCCGGGTCTTGGCGAAGGCGGCCCGGTGGCCCCAGGACTGCTGCATGCCCACGGAGCGGAAGCGCTTCACGTTGCCGCCGGCGAAGTCCGAGCCGGTCTCGTCGAGAGCGGCGATCAGTCGCTCGTAGGCGTACGAGGGCATCGTGTCGTCACTGTCGACGAAGGTCAGGTACTCGCTGTCCGCGCAGGCGTGGCGGGCGCCCACGTTGCGGGCGGCGCCGAGTCCTGCGTTCTCCTGCATGACGAGCCGGAAGCGCTTGTCCCGCGCGGCGAATGCCTTCGCGATGACGGCGCTGGTGTCCGTGGACCCGTCGTCCACCATGACGACCTCGAAGTCGTCGAAGGTCTGGGCGGCGATGGACTCCAGGCACTCGTCGAGGTAGAGCTCGACGTTGTAGACAGGGACGACGATGCTCAGGCGCGGGGGCATGGGTGGCGAATTCTCCAGCGTTTTGTGCTTTGTCGATGATCAGTTGATGACACATCCTACTGGGTGGCGGAATCATGGGACGCTCCCGTCCCGGGCAAAGTGCGCACGATCACGGGGGCGGACGGCGGAGATTTCGGCCGCCCGTCACCTCGGCGACACGGTCCGGCCGGGCCCTGCCGGGGAGGTCGCGCCGCCTCCGGTCCCGGCCCGGTCCTCTCGGGCCGGTGCCGGGCGAGGCCGCCCTCGCGGTCGGGCCGCAGGTGGGGAAGTGCCGCCCCGGCACCACGCGCCCCGGGCCGCGGGGCCCCGCGTACGCGGGCCCGCCCCCTCACGGTCAGGAGGCGAGCGGGAGGCCCTCCGCGAGCCGGAACGATCCGCCCTCGTGCCGGACGTAGCCCTCGTGGCTGAGGGTGCGCAGCAGGTGGTAGACCGTGGGCAGCGGGATGCCGGTGAGCCGGGCCAGCCGTTTGGCCGTCGCCCCGCCCTCCGCGTGCATCGCCTCCACCAGCCGCAGCGCGCGCTGCACGGAGCAGATGAGGGTGGGTGCGCTGTCCTTGTGACTGCCGCCGGTGTGACTGTCGTCGGTGTCCATGAGTGGTCCCCCTGCTCCCGTACGAGGCTGGCCGTCCCATCAAAGTGCTTCACCGGCCGCAACACCAGCGGACTCGCGTACACCCGGGCATCCGAAGGAGAGCCACGGCGCCCGGCGGGGCGGGCACGCCCCCCCGGGCGCGGACGCGACCGGCGCCCGCTCCGGCGGACACGGCCGGTCCCGGCCCTCCCCACCGCGCCCTCTCCCGTGTCACGCTGCCCGGCATGGAGCGGATCATCGAGGAGATACGTGAGGACCTGGACCGCCGGATCGCCGCGGCGGCGGACCGGCTCGCCGACCGGACGCTGGCCGAGGACGCCGCGTACGCCGCCCTGATCGGCCGGGCCGAGCTGCGCGAACGCCTCCACCGGCAGCTCCGCCAGGCCCTGGAGGGGCTGGTGCGGACCGGCCGGGGGCTGCCGGTGGAGCTCTCCGACGCGCGGGCCACCGGGGCGCTGCGGGCCGGGCAGGGGGTGCCGCTCGCCTCGGTGCTGCGCGGCTACCGGCAGGGCGGGCGGCTGCTCTGGGAGACCCTCACCGAGACCGTGGCCGCCCACGACCGGGCGGCGCTGCCCCGGCTGCTGCCGGGCGCGCCCCTGCTGTGGGAGGTGCTGGACCGGACGGCGGAGGCCGCGGCCGAGGCGTACCGGGGGGCGGAGGCGGTGCGCGGCGAGCGGGAGCGGGAGGTGCGCGCGGCCCTGCTGGACGGTCTGCTGGAGGGCCGGGACGGCGGTGAGGGCCCTTCGGTCCCGGAGGCGGCGGCGCGGCTCGGGCTCCCGGAGCGCGGCCGGTTCGCGGTGGTCGTGCTGGCTGCCGGCCCGGGTCCCGGTGGAGCGGGCGCGAGCGGGGCGCCGCGCGTGCTGTGGCGGCTGCGCGCGGACGGGGAGACCGGTCTGGTGGAGCTGGGCCACCATCCGCTGGAGTCGCTGCGGGAGCTGCTCGCCCCGCTCGGGGTGCGCGCCGGGGTCAGTCCGGTCGTGACGGCCCCGGCCGAGCTGGCGCGGGCGCGGCGGCTCGCCGCCCTGGCGCTGCGCACCGCCCCGGCCTCCGGCGGCCCGCGCACCGCCCTGCTGGACGAGCGGCTGCCGCAGGCGCTGGTCGCGGGGGAGCCCGAGCTGGCGGGCCGGCTGCGGCAGGTGGTGCTGGGTCCGGTGCTGGCCCTGCCCGAGGAGGACCGCCGGGTCCTGCTGACCACCCTGGGCACCTGGCTGGCCTGCCGGGGTTCGACCACGTACGCCGCGCAGCGGCTGTACTGCCACCGCAACACCGTCGCCAACCGGCTGCGGCGGCTGGAGCAGCTCACCGGGCGGTCCCTCGCCGATCCGGCGCAGGTGGTGGAGGTGGCGCTGGCGCACGCGGCGGTGGTCCAGCGGGCCGGTGAGGAGGAGGACGCGTACCGGCCAAAGCCGCTGCGGGACCTGCCGCGCCCGGGTGGCCCAACTCGCTGACCACCAGGGGCTTACCGCCCGGTAACAGGGGGTGTGATCCAGCCATCGCGGGCCTGCGGCGGCTCCCCGGGGCGACGGCCATCGGCAAGGCTCGGTGAGGCACCGCACCGATCCGCACACACCGGGAGAGACCATGGCGAACAGCCCCGCGCCGCACACCCGTGGCCAGTCCACCGCCGACCGGCTGGCCGCCGGACTGGCCGCCTCGCAGGAGCGGGAGGCCCGGCTCATGGCCGCGCACGAGTTCTACGCCGCGGAGAGGGAGCACGACCGCGGCGAGGCGCTCCGCCTCGAACTGGAGGGCCTGCGCCCGGACCCGGAGCCGAGCCGCTGACCCGCGCCGGCCCACTGGCCCGGCCCACTGCGCCGGCCTACCGGTCCGGCCGGTCCGTCGTCACCGCCGCGGCCGGGCGGGCGGCGGGCCCCGCCCGCCGGGCCGACTCCAGCAGGTAGGGGACGTCGATCACCGCGACGCCCGGTGTGAACAGCAGTCTCGTCTTCAGCCGCAGCGCGTTCTGGTTGTGCAGGGGCTGCTCCCACCAGTGCCCGACCACGTACTCGGGGATCACCACCGACAGCATGTCCGTCGCGGCGTCCGCGGCCAGCTCCTCGACGTGGGCGAGGATCGGGCCCACCACCTCGCGGTACGGCGAGTGCAGGATCTTCAGCGGGACCCCCGGATCGTGCGCGGCCCACTGCGCGCGCAGCCCCCGCGCCTCCTCCTCGTCGGCCGCGACGGTGACGGCCGTCAGGGTGTCGGGCCGCAGCCCCAGCGCGTAGCCGAGCGCCTTCAGCGTCGGGGCGTGCACGGAGGAGACCAGGACGACCACGTGGTGGCGGGCGGGTTTGCGGGGTCTGGCGTCGGCGGGGACGGCGACCTGCCGGGCCACCTGGTCGTAGTGGCGGCGCACCCCCTTCATCCCGGCGAAGAGCAGGGGCATGGCGATGACGACCAGCCAGGCGCCGTGGGTGAACTTGGTGAGCAGGACGATGACCAGGACCAGTGCGGTCATGACGGCCCCGACCGCGTTGATGGCGCGGCGGCGGTGGATGTGGACCCGCTCCTGGACCGGTGTGGCGGGCGAGGCCAGCTCCTTGCGCCAGTGCCGGACCATCCCGGCCTGGGAGAGGGTGAAGGAGACGAAGACGCCGATGATGTAGAGCTGGATGAGGCGGGTCAGCTGGGCGTCGAAGGCGACGATGAGGGCGATGGCGGCGAGCGCCAGGAGCACCACGCCGTTGGAGTAGACGAGCCGGTCGCCCCGGTTGAAGAGCTGGCGGGGCGCGTACCGGTCCTTGGCCAGGATCGAGGCGAGCATCGGGAACCCGTTGAAGGCGGTGTTCGCGGCGAGGACCAGGACCCCGGCGGTGACGGCCTGGAGCAGGTAGAAGAGGAAGTGCGCGCTCCCGAAGGTGGTGCGGCCGATCTGGGCGAGCGCGGTGGACATCGGGGTGCCGGGGGCGAGCCCCAGCTGGGTGGGGTCGGCCGCGACGTGCACCTCGTACACCATGGCCAGGACGGTGATGCCCACGAACATCGTCACCGACAGGGCGCCCATCACGGCCAGGGTGGTCGCCGCGTTGCGGGCCTTGGGCTTGCGGAAGGCGGGGACGCCGTTGCTGATCGCCTCGACCCCGGTGAGGGCGGTGCAGCCGGAGGCGAAGGCGCGCATCACCAGGAGGACGAGGGCCAGGCCGGTGTAGGTGTCGGCCCCGACGATCGGCAGGTCGGCGGATTCGGCGCGCAGGGTGGCGCCGTTCGCCATCCGGACCGCGGCGAAGGCGAACATGAGGTAGATCACGAGGACGAACCCGTAGGTGGGAACGGCGAAGACCCGCCCGGACTCCCGTACGCCGCGCAGGTTCATCAGGGTGATGAGCACCACGAAGGCGACGGAGAGGGCGACCTGGTGGCCGCTGAGCGAGGGGATCGCCGAGGTGACGGCGGCGACTCCGGAGACGACGGAGACGGCGACGGTCATGACGTAGTCGACGAGCAGGGCGCTGGCCGCGGTCAGCGCGGCGGTGGGGCCGAGGTTCTCGGCGCTGACGACGTACGCGCCCCCGCCGCCGGGGTAGGCGTGGCAGGTCTGCCGGTAGGAGGCGACGACGACGACCAGCAGGAAGACGATGGCGGCTGCCGCGTACCAGGTGAGGTGGAGCAGGGCCACCCCGCCGAGGGCGAGGATCAGCAGGATCTCCTCGGTGGCGTAGGCCACGGAGGAGAGCGGGTCGCTGCAGAAGATCGGGAGGGCGAGCCGTTTGGGCAGCAGGGTCTCGCCCAGCCGCGCGGTGTCGAGCGGTTCACCGACCAGCACGCGTTTCGCGTTGATGCGCCTCATTCGGACATGATCGTCCAGTTTGTCCGCCAGGCCGCCCGTCTGCGGGCTGTGTCACGCCGCGAACCGCCCCGCCTCCCCCGGCCACCACCGCCGCGGACCGGCCGTGCCGGTTCACGACGGCCGGGTCACATGCGGGCGGGTCACATGCGGGCGGGTCACATGCGGGCGGGTCACATGCGGGCGGCGGCGGCGCGGATGGCCTCGCGGATGCGGACGTAGGTCCCGCAGCGGCAGATGTTGGCGATGGCGTCGATGTCCTCGTCCGTGGGCTCGGCGGTGCGCTTGAGCAGGGCCACGGCGGCCATGATCTGGCCGGGCTGGCAGAAACCGCACTGGGAGACGTCCTGTTCGAGCCATGCCTCCTGGACGGGGTGGAGGCGGTCGCCGTCGGCCAGGCCCTCGATGGTGGTGACCGACCTCCCGGCGCAGGCGGAGACGGGGACCACGCACGGCCGGACGTCCACGCCGTCGAGATGGCTGGTGCACGCCTTGCAGACGTCCACCCCGCAGCCGTACTTGGGGCCGGTGACGCCCAGCATGTCCCGCAGGACCCAGAGCAGGGGCAGATCGTCGGGGGCGTCCACGGTGACGCTCCGCCCGTTGACGGTGAAGGTGTGCGAGGGCACGGCGTACTCCTGCTAGCGGGGATAGGGGGTGAAGTCGACGTCGAAGTCGAGGGGGAAGGAGCGCGGTTTCCTCCCGGTGGCGCGGGCCCAGGCGTTGGCGATCGCGCCGACCGCCGCGGGCACCCCGAGCTCGCCCGCGCCGCCCGGCTCCTCGCCCGTGGCGGGGAGCACGAAGACCCGTACGTCGTGCGGGGTGTCCCGCTGGCGGGCCCAGTGGAACTGGCTGTAGCTGCCCTCCAGGGGAAGCCCCTTGTCCAGGTGGAGTCCGGCGCGCAGGGTGGTGGAGATCGCGTCGGTGAGCCCGCCGATCATCTGGGCCTGAAGACCTCGCGGGTTGACGGGCAGGCCCACGTCGACCGCGATGACGGCCTTGGTGACGCGCGCGTGGTCCGGGTCGCGGGTGTCGATCTCGACGAGGCAGGCGGTGCGGGAGCGGTACTCCTCGTGGAAGGCGATGCCCTGGGCGCGGCCCGGCTCCATCGGCCGGCCCCACTCCCCTTCCTCGGCCACCTTGTCCAGCACCGCGCGCTGGGCCGCGTTCTTGAGGAAGGCGCGCCGGAACAGGTAGGGGTCCTTCCCGGTCCGCGCGGCCAGTTCGTCGACCATGATCTCCTCGGCGCCGCGCGTGTTCGCGGAGTACACCGAGCGCCAGGAGCCGGTCGGGACCCCGGTCGCCACCTCGGTGAGCGTCTGGGTGGTGAGCCCGAAGTGGTACGGGGAGGAGACCGTGGTCCGGAAGATGGTCTGGGCGAGCGCCGCGTTGCCGATGAGCGGCAGGCTCGCCACGGTGGCCGTGAGGATCTCGCCGAGTCCGTGCCGGAAGTCGGTCTCGGCGGCGGCGACGCGGTGTTCGAAGGTGAGCACCTCGCCGAGGAGGTGGGTGGCGCGGATCTTGTGGTGGGTGGCGGGCCGCATCCGGCCGTGCCGGGTGTCGTCCACGCGGGTCCACATCAGCCGGACCGGGCGGCGGCACGCCTGGGAGACGAGGGCGGCCTCCAGGGCCGCGTCGAAGAAGAGCCGGCGGCCGAAGGAGCCGCCCGCCTGGACCACGTGGACCGTGACCTTGTCGACCGGCAGGCCGAGTGCGGCGGCGATGCTCTGGCGGGCGATGATCGGGGACTTGAGCCCGGACCAGATCTCGGCGCGGTCCGCGCGGACGTCGGCGACGGCGGAGTTGGTCTCCATCGGGGCGTGGCTGACGAAGGCGAAGTCGAACTCGGCGTCCACGTACGGGGTCAGCAGCGGCGCCACCAGGGGCGCCGGGGCGGCGGCGCGCAGTTTCGCGCGGACCTGCTCGTCGGAGAGGTGGTCGGCGGGGCCGGGGCCCCAGGTGACCTTGAGCGCGTCCTTGGCGACGATGGCCTGCCCGAAGGTCTCGGCGACGACGGCGACACCGGTCGGGACGGTCACCACGTGCAGGACGCCGGGCATGGCCCGGACGGCGGCGAGGTTGGTGACGGCGCGGACGGTGCCGCCGAGGGTGGGCGGGCGGCGCAGCACGCAGGGTCTGGCGCCGGGCACGTCGAGGTCGAGGGTGTACTTCTGGGCGCCGGTGACCATGGCGCGGGCGTCGACGCGGCCGGTGGGTGTGCCGACGAGGGAGTGCCGGGCCGTCTTCTTGGGGGTGGCGCCGAGGACGATCAGGCGCGGATCGGCGGCGTCCGCGGCGAGGGCGCCGTATCCGGCGGTGCGGCCGTCGGGAGCGCGGACGGCGCCGTCGGCGGTGGTCAGCGCGGACCGCGGGAGGTTCCAGCGGCGGGCGGCGGCGGCGACCAGCCGGGCACGGGCGGTCGCGGCGGTCTGGCGGACCGGCCCGTAGAGGGAGCGGATCGCGTTGGAGGAGCCGGTGAGCTGGTTGAAGAGCAGCTCGGGCCGGGCGTCGTCCAGTTCCACGCGGACGTGGGCCAGGGGCGCGTCGAGTTCCTCCGCGACGAGCATGGCGACGGCGGTGGTGAGCCCCTGGCCGACCTCCTCGCGCGGCAGCCGGAAGCGGATGGTGCCGTCCGCCTCCACCAGGAGCGCCAGCAGGGCGGAGGTGGGCGCGCCGGCCAGGATGAACAGGTCGCCGAGGTCGAACAGGTCGGCGACGGCGGGCAGGGTCGGTACCGCGGCGTGGGCGCTGCGCGGGGCGGCCGCTTCGGCCCCGGCGCTGGTGACGAGGGCGAGGGTCGGGGCCGCGACGAGGGAGGTAAGGAAGGACCGGCGGCTCGGGCCGCCGCCGGTGCGGTCCGCCCGCGCCGGGGGGCCCTGCCCGTCCGGCGGGCCCTGTCCTGCGGTACGGCTCTGCCCGGTCATGTCCTCGTGTCCCCACCCTGCGCGGGCCCGCTGGCGCGGACCTCCCCCGGTTCGTTACCGGCACGTAGCGTAGCGATCTTGGGGAGGTGGGGAAAATCCGGGCCCCGACGGGCCCTTCTCCCGACGGGGGAAGGGGGAGCAAGGCCCGGAAAACCGGGGGTCCATGGGGCCGGAGGCACCCGTTCGGGGGTACCGTGGCGGGCGGGCCGGTCCGCGTACCGTGCCCGGACGCCGGTGTGTTCACCCCGTCCGCCCCGGCCGTACGAACGACCTTCCGCGGCCGGACGGCCGGTTTCCGGCCGGACCCGGTCACCGCGTGTGCGGGTGGTCCGGCGTGACCGGGCAGGGCCCACGAAAGCCCTGGCCGAAAACGTTCGCACGGTCACAGAACGACCCATAAGGCCCTTGGCATATGCCCGGGGCAAGAACGGTTCTGATGTTGCCAATCGCCTTACACGCCGTCGCCGCCTGTGCGACAGTCGTTACCGGTCCTTCCTTCAGACCTGGCCGTGCCGCGCCTGTATCGGAGTTCTCATGCCGCCCCACCTGTCCGCGGACCGTCCCGCGCCGCCACCCGAGCCGGGACCGGTGGACGCGCTGATCTCGCAGACCCGGCGGCTGCGCGGAGAGGTGGACGCGGTCCGCCGCCACGCCGTGGCGGACGACGAGGCCCAGGGCCGCTGGCAGCGCGCCCTGTGCGACCTCGCCGTGCACCAGCTCGACGACCTCGGTGAGCACCTCGGCCAGCTCAGGGCCGGCCTGCCGCCCGCGCCCGAGCCCACCGTCTTCCCCCGGCCCGTACCCGAGGCCGGCCCCCAGGACCGGCAGGTCCGCGTCGGCAACGCCGAGTGGAACCTGCTGACCGACGAGGTCACCTGGTCCGACGAGCTCTTCCAGATCTTCGGCCGGCCTCCCGCGGCGGGCGCGCTGCCCCTGGACGAACTGGGTTCCACGCTCTTCTCCGAGGACCAGCCGCTGCTCACCTCGATGGTCACCGCCTGCCTGGTGGACGGCCGGCCGATGGACGGCGAGTTCCGCATCGTCCGCCCCGACGGACGGGTGCGGACCCTGCACATGAAGGGCGAGCCGGTCCTCGACGTCGACGGCTGCACCGCCTCCATGTGGGCCGTGCTGCGGGACGTGAGCGACCTGCGCCGCAGCCGGCGGGCGGTGAGCGAGTCCCGGGACTCGCTCCAGCGCCGCCGGGAGATCGCGCAGACCGAGCACCGGCTGGCGGTCGAGCTCCAGGAGGCGGTGCTCCCGCCGTGGCAGGGCCGTCCCCTGCGCTTCCCGCACCGCGGCGGCGGCACGCTCGACGTGGCCGCGTACTACCTCCCCTCCGCGACCAGCGCGCTGATCGGCGGCGACTGGTACGACGCGCTCGAACTGCCCGGCGGGGACTCGATGCTGACGGTCGGCGACCTGACCGGGCACGGGGTGGCCGTCACCTCCGGGATGGCGATGATGCTGGGCGCCCTGCGGGCGATGGCCATGGCCGGGATCGAGCCGGGCCCCCTGATGGGCTGGCTCAACCAGCTCCTGGAGAGTTCCGCGCAGCCCGCCCTCGGCTCGGCCGTCTGCTGCCGCTACGACCCCGCGCGCCGGGTCCTGTCCTGGGCGCAGGCGGGCCACCCGGCCCCCCTGCTGTTCCGCCGCGGCTCGGGCCGCTCCCTGCTGCCCCCGGAGGGCGTCCTGCTGGGCGCGACCTCCGGGGCGGCGTACGGGCAGGCCGAGGAGCGGCTCGACGTGGGTGACGTCCTCGTCCTGCACACCGACGGGCTGACGCCGCGCAGCATCGAGTTCAGCCGGGCGGACGGCACCGAGCGGCTGCTCGCGCTCGCGCCGCGGCTCTCGGCGGCGCGCTCGGCACAGGAGTGCGTACGGCTGGTGACCGAGGAGTTCGGCGAGGGCGGACGCGCGGACGACGCCTGCGTGCTCGTGGCCCGGGTGGGCGCGTAGCGGCGGACCCCTGCGGGCCGGGACGGCTGCGACGACGGGGTCACACCGTGGCGCCGTGCGGCGCCGGGGTGTCGGGGAGGGCCAGCCGGATCTCCTCGCGCAGGTTCTCGACGCGCGCGTGCCCCGAGTACTGGCCGGTGAGCCGGTACATCTCGCGGAGCCGGTCCCAGGTCCGGTGCGAGGAGGTCTCGTTCATCGAGACGAGCGCGAGCCGGGCGTAACGGTCGGCCTGTTCCGGGTCGTCGGCGATGAAGTAGGCCGAGGCCAGCGAGAGGTAGTCGAAGATCTGCGACCGCTGGTACCCCTCGCCGCGCAGCCGCAGCGCCTCCTTGGCGTGCCGCGCGGCGACCGGCGCCGCGGTGGCGTCGTGGTCGGCGAGCGTCCGGTACGCGAGGGCCTGCATCCCGTGCAGGTCCGCCTCGTCGAAGTGCTGCATCCAGCTGGGCGGCGGCACGTCGCCCCGGTCGGAGACGAAGAGTTCCTCCGCCTCGCCCAGGGTGCGGCGCATGGCCTGGCCCTTGCCCATCGCGGCCTGCGCCCAGGCTTCGATGGTGTGGAGCATGGCGCGGGTGCGGGGCAGGGCCGTCTCCCCCGAACCGGACCGCGCCAGCCGCATCAGGTCGAGCGCCTCGTCCGGCTTGCCCAGGTGGACCATCTGGCGGGCGGCCCGGGAGAGCGCCTCGCCCGCGCGCGGCCGGTCGCCGCCCTCGCGGGCCGCGTGCGCGGCGATGAGGAAGTACTTCTGCGCGGTGGGTTCGAGCCCCACGTCGTGGGACATCCAGCCGGCCAGCACCGCCAGGTTGGCCGCCACCCCCCACAGCCGCCGCTGGAGGTGGTCGGGGTGGTGGTAGGCGAGCATCCCGCCGACCTCGTTGAGCTGGCCGACGACGGCCTTGCGCTGGAGGCCGCCGCCCCGGGAGGCGTCCCAGGCGCGGAAGACCTCGACGGAGTGTTCCAGTGCCTCGATCTCCTGGGAGCCGATGGGCGCGGCGTCGTAGCGGTCGTAGCCCGCCTGGTCGGCCTGGAAGGGGACACGGCCCGGCGCGACGGCGGCGCGGGCGGGATCGGTGTGCAGCCAGTCGTGCATGGCGTGGGTGAGGGCGGAGCCGGCGGTGAGCACGGCGCCCGCGCCCATCAGACCGCGACGGTTGAGCATGAGGTCCATTCCCGTGAATTCGGTGAGGACCGCGGCGGTGCGTTCGGGCGCCCAGGGCATTCCGTCGGGGCACTCCTGCTCCCCGTCCCGCTGCCGTTTCGTGGTGCGCCGCTGCCGTACGAAACCGAGGTCCTCGATGGTCACGACACGGCCGAGCCGCTCGGTGAACAGGGCTGCCAGTACCGTGGGCACCGGTTCGCGCGGGGACTCCCCCGTGTCGATCCAGCGCCGTACCCGCGAGGTGTCGGTGGCCAGCTGGTGGTGGCCCATGGCCGCCGCCTGCCGGTTGACCATCCTCGCGAGTTCACCCTTGGACCAGCCGGCCAGGCCGAACAGGTCGTTCAGGCGGGTGTTCGGACCTTTGCTCACGTCAAGCCCCCAGGTTCTCGGCTGAGTTGACAGTAACCCCGCGCCAGGGGGCCGACGACTATTCGCCAGGGTTCGCCAGGGTGCGCCAGATGGTGTGCCACCCGTGCCCGGGTGTCAGGTAGGGATGCGCCTCCCCGACCCGGTCACCTGCGGAACTCCCCAGGGCGAAGCACGGACCGGCGGGGGTGGCGTACGCAACTCGTCGGCACACGAAGGGATACCCGTCACCGCCATGTACGCAGCATCGTCCTCCGTGTCCGCGCCGGTCCGCCAGCACCGCACCCTCCAGGCGGGCGGCGGACCCTACCTCGAATCCGGCCGCTCCGCGCCCCCCGCGCAGGGCGCCGTACGGGCACGGCGGATGCCGGTGGCCGCGCCGCGACAGCTCAGCGGGAGGATCGACCTCTCCGGGCCGCAGGGGGCCCAGTTGCGCACCGCGCTCACCTCGGTGCAGCGGATCTGTCCGGAGTTCACCCCGGTGCAGGTGCTACGGCGCAGCGGACGCTCGGTCCTGCTGGTGGGGGCCACCGGGCGGACGACCGCCGTGGCCAAGGTCTTACTGGACCACTCGCCCGAGTGGCGCGAGCGGTACCGGCACGAGATAGCGGCGTACCGGGCGTTCGTCCGGCACCGTCCCCCGGTCCGGGTCCCGCGGCTGATCGCCGCCGACCCCGAGGAATGCGCGCTGGTGGTCGAGCGCGTGTCGGGCCGGGTGGCCGCGCTCCAGCGGCACCCGGTGGAGGCGCCGCCGCGGCCGGACATCCGCGCCGCCCTGGGCGCCGTGTGCCAGGTCAACCGCTGGGAGGCGCCGGCCGGGCTGTTCGGGAGCCCGCTGCACTACTCCCGGCGGATCGCCCGCGACCACGAACTCGGCCTGCTGACCGACCGGGACCTCGGGGACCTGCGGAAGCTGCTGCGCGGGGCGCGGGCCGGCACCGGCCCGCAGTTCAACCACGGTGACGCGCTGCTGTCGAACCTGCTGCTCTCCCCGGCCGGCCCGGTGCTGCTCGACTGGGAGCACGCGGGGTGGTACCTGCCGGGTTACGACCTGGCCACGCTGTGGGCGGTGCTGGGCGACGCCCCGGCGGCCCGGGGCCAGATCAGCCGGCTCGCCCAGGCCGCCGGACCGGCCGCCCGGGACGCCTTCCTGGTCAATCTGATGCTGGTGCTGATCCGTGAGATCCGGATGTGCGAGACCGCGGTCCAGCGGTCGATGCGGGCCGCCGCCCCGGCCCAGCCGCTGCCGGTGGGCGCCCTGTCCTCCGGCGAGGAGCAGCGGCTGCTGCTGCGCCGTCTCCACGACGACGTGGGCATGGCCCGCCGGGCGGTCCGCGCGGCGGTCGGCACCCGCTGACCCCGGCGCCCGGCGCCCGCCCCGACGAGTCCCGTGCCCGGCGCGCCCGCGCGCCGGGCACGGGACCTCGCACGTCCGGGGCGCGGGGGCGGGTGCGTCCGGGGCGCGGGGCGCCGGGCCGTGGGGAAGCGCCGCCGCACGGGCCTTGACTTCCCATCGTCCCCCGCACATTTTTCTGACCCGGCGTCAGAACACTGGAGCCGCTCCCGTCCTCCCGACTCCACCGGAGCCCGCCCGTGACCACGAGCCCCGCCCCGCACCGCGGTTCCCCCTCCCCCTCGCCCGTCCCCGCCTCCTCCCCTTCCCGCCGGACGGTCCTCGCCGGGACCGGGGCCGGGGTGATCGCCGCCACCGTGCTGCCGTCCGCCGCGGCGCGGGCCTCAGGCTCCGGCGAAGGGCCCCCGCTCGGCGTGTACGACGTCGTCGTGGTCGGGTCGGGGGCCGCCGGGATGACCGCCGCGCTCACCGCCGCCGGGCGGGGGCTGAGCGTCCTGGTCGTCGAGAAGGCGGCCACGTTCGGCGGGTCGGCCGCGCGCTCCGGGGCCGGGATCTGGCTGCCCAACAACGCGGTGATCCTGGCCGCGGGCGTGCCGGACACCCCGCGGAAGGCGGCCGCCTACCTGTCGGCGGTCGTCGGGCCCGGTGTGCCCGCCGACCGGCAGGCGGCGTTCCTCGCGCACGGGCCCAGGATGCTGGACTCCGTGATGGCCCGCAGTCCGCTGCGGTTCCGTTTCATGGAGGGGTACAGCGACTACTACCCGGAGCTGCCGGGCGGGCTGCCGAACGGCCGGTCCATCGAGCCGGACCAGCTCGACGGGAGGCTCCTGGGCGCCGAACTGGCCCGCCTGAACCCGGCGTACCTGGCGGTCCCCGCCGGGATGGTGGTGTTCGGCCAGGACTACAAGTGGCTGAACCTCGCGGCGGTCAACGCGCGGGGGCTGGCGGTGGCCACGGAGTGCCTGGCGCGCGGGACGGCGGCGGCGCTGCGCGGGGAGAAGCCGCTGACGATGGGCCAGGCCCTGGCGGCGGGGCTGCGCGCCGGGCTGTCGCGGGCCGGGGTGCCGGTGTGGCTGGACAGCCCGCTGGTGGACCTGGTCCAGGAGGGCGGGGCCGTCACCGGGGTCGTGGTGGAGAAGGAGGGCGTACGGGGCGTCGTGCGGGCCCGGCGGGGTGTGGTCGTCGGCTCGGGCGGCTTCGAGCACGACGCGGGGATGCGGGCCCGCTACCAGCAGCAGCCGACCGACACCCGGTGGTCGGTGGGGGCGAAGGAGAACACCGGGGACGGCATCCGGGCGGGGCAGCGGGCCGGGGCGGCGCTGGCGCTGATGGAGGACGCCTGGTGGGGGCCGACGATCCCGCTGCCCGGGGAGCCGTACTTCTGTCTCGCCGAGCGGACCCTGCCGGGCGGGCTGATCGTGAACGCGGACGGCGCGCGGTTCGTCAACGAGGCGGCGCCGTACAGCGATGTGGTGCACGTGATGTACGAGAAGGACCGGGGCGCGCCGGGTTCGCACATCCCGGCGTGGCTGATCGTGGACCAGAACTACCGCAACAGGTACCTGTTCAAGGACATCCCTCCGACGCTCGCCTTCCCGGACGCGTGGTACGGGGCGGGCGCGGCGGAGAAGGCGTGGACGTGGGACGGGCTGGCGGCGCGGATCGGGGTCCCGGCGGGCGCGCTGCGGGCGACGCTCAACCGGTTCAACGCGCAGGCGTGGTCCGGGACGGACAGCGACTTCCGGCGGGGCGACTCGGCGTACGACCACTACTACACCGATCCGGCGGTGCTGCCGAACTCGTGCCTGGCGCCGGTCTGGGCTCCGCCGTTCCACGCGTTCAGGATCGTGCCGGGGGACCTGGGCACCAAGGGCGGCATCGTGACGGACGCGCGGGCGCGGGCGCTGCGGGAGGACGGCTCGGTGATCCCGGGGCTGTACGCGGCGGGCAACGCGAGTGCGGCGGTGATGGGACACAGTTACGCGGGGGCCGGCTCCACGATCGGGCCCGCGATGACGTTCGGCTACGTGGCGGCCAACGACCTCGCGGACGCGTGACGTGCGGGTGCGGCGCGTCCGTGGGGCGTGGGGTCCGGGAAGGGTGTGACGGGGCCGGGCCGGTTCTCCCGGCCCGCGCGGGGCGGGTCCGGCCGGTTCCCCGGCCGGGCGCTCGCCGCTATCCCTGCTGGAAGAGTTCGGCGGGGAGCGGCTTCAGCAGCGCGTAGAGGTCGTCGGTGATCGGGCGGTCCCAGCTGGCGATGGTGACCAGCACGTTGTCACTGCGGTCGAACTGCACGCAGGAGATCCGGGACTCCGACAGCTTGATCTTGCGGACGATGAGGAGGTTGTCGCCCTGCATGACGGGGCAGTCCTCGGCGCCGGTGACCTCGACCTCCTCCTCGTTCTCCAGGGCGTCCAGGAGCTGGGCCACCTCGAAGGGGACCTGGCCCTCGGCGAGCTCCCGGGCGGGGGAGCCCTCGGGAAGGTTGCCGATGATCATCGCGGGGCCGCGTCCGCCGAACAGGTCGTAGCGCAGGAAGACACCCTGACAGCTGCCGTCGGGGGCGGGGAGCAGCCCGGCCCCGAGGTTGCCCGGCCAGTCCCCCGGGTCCATGGCCAGGACGTCGAAGTCCGGGCCGGCGGGTGTGGCGGCGCGGTGGCGGCGGAGGAAGGACATGCCGCCATGGTACGTGGCCCGGCGGGTTTCCCGGCCCCCGGGGCTCCCTCGGGTACGGGCCCGGCCCCGCACCCCGGTGACACCGCGCCGGGGCCGGGCCGGGGCGCCGGGAGGCCCTGCGGAGCGGGCCGGGGACCGGGCCGTCACCGGGGGCGCCCCGGGAGCACGGGCCGGTCCGGGAGCGGGCGCGCGGGGCGGGAGGACCACCGGGGAGCCGGACCGGGGCCGTCGGGACGGGCCGGTTTCCGGGACGGGCGGGGTGGTCCGGGCCGGGCCGGGGCCGGGTGCGTCAGGGGCGGACCGGGAGCGTCAGGGGCGGACCGACCCGGCCTTCGGGCGGGCGGACGCCGCCAGCGCGTCCGGCAGGCCGGCGCGGTCGGTGCCCAGCTTGCGGCAGAGCGCCGACAGCTCCTCCTGCGTCACCTCCTCGCCCCGCACGGCCCGCTCCGCCGCCCGCAGCTCGTCGCCGGTCGGCGCGTCCGTCCAGGGCGACCCGCACGGCAGGGCGGCGCCCCGGGCGAGCAGTTCCCCGGCCGTCCGCGCCGCCAGCGCGTCGGCTCCGCACTCCCGGGCCGTGACCAGGGCGCGGGCGAGGATCGCGGTGTCCCCGAGTTCCGTTCCCAGGGCGGCCAGCGCGCGGGCCAGTTCGTACGCCGCCGGGGAGGCCGACAGCAGCGCCACCGCCTCCCGCAGCAGCCCTTCCCGCTCCGGCGGGGCCGCGACCTGTGCCGCCACCCGCAGGGCCTGCCCGATGCCCGAGGGGGCGCCGAAGGCGCGGGCCCGCCGGAGCCCCTCGCGGGCCAGGGCGCGGGCCCGCTCCGGGTCCTCCTCGCGCAGGGCGCGGGCCAGGTGGAGCCGCCACGGGCACCAGGCCGGGTTCTGGATGCCGCGCCGGGCCAGCCGCCGGCCGACCGCCTCCAGTTCGGCGACGGCCGCCTTCGTCCGGCCGAGGGCCAGCAGGAGTTCGGCGTGGACGGTCTGGGAGTCCGGGAAGACGACGGCCGCCGGGAAGGGTTCCCCGTACTCGTGTTCCTCGGCCAGTTCCCGGGCCTCCTGGGGTCTGCCGCGCGCCAGCAGGGTCGTGGTGAGGATGGAGATGGCGTACCAGTGCACGGGGGTGCGGCGGCCCACGCGCTCGGCGAGCCGCAGACCGGCGCGCGCCAGTTCCTCGGCCTCCACGAGCCGCCCGCGCCGGTAGCGGACGTACGCGCGCAGGCTGTAGGCGAAGGAGAGGTGTGCCCCGCGCCAGCCCTGTCGTTCGAACTCGGCGGTGCCCGCGTCGAACAGTTCTTCCGCCCGCCACGGCCGGTCGGCGTACATGTGGACCATGGCGGTCAGGACGGGCACCTCGAAGCCCCGGTCCTCGTGCGCCCAGCTGAAGTGCTGTTCCAGGACCCGGCCCGCGTGGCGCAGGACCGTCTCCACCGGTTCCCCGCGCAGGCAGGCGTCCCAGGCGCGCAGCCCGATGACGTACCGCTCGGTGAGGTCGCGGCCGGTCAGCCGGTCGGCGAGCCGGGCCAGCCGGCGCGAGCGGGCCGGGGAGTCGGGCTCGGCGGCGTCGAAGGCGTCCCACATGAACCGTTCGGACCGCAGGCGCAGCCGGGCGCGCGCGTCCTGGGTGGAGGGGATCTCCCGCGCGAGCGAGTGCGACGCCTCGGCCAGGCGGTCGCTGTGCGCGAGCACCTGCGCGAGACGGATGACGATGCCCTGGCGCAGCGCGGGGTCGTCGAAGGGCTCGGCGAGGGCGTCGCGCAGGTGGTGGACGGTGTTGGCGGGTTCGGTGAGCAGGGAGGCGCAGCCCAGTTCGTAGAGCACGGCGGCGCGTTCGTCGAAGTCCGGGGGTTCGCGCAGGGCGCGGGCGAGCTGGCGGCGGGCGGCTTCGGGGGCGCCCGCGCGGAGGTTCTCGGCGGCGGAGGCGCGCAGGACCCGGACCACCCAGGGGTCGTTCTCGGGGTGGGTCTCCAGGAGGTGGCGGGCGGCGGCGCAGGGGCCGAGTCCGGCGTCCACGACGGCCGCGGCGGCCTTGCCGTGCAGGGCGACGCGCAGGGCGTCGGGTATGGACCGGTAGAGGGCGGTGGCGATCAGCGGGTGGACGAACTCCAGCCCGGCGGGGGGTCCGTCGGCACCCGTGGCCGTGGCCGTGGTGGAGAGGATGCGGGCGTCGCGCAGCCGGCCGGTGGCGTCGGCGGCCTCCTCGGTGCCGAGGGCGGCGACCCGGGCCGCGAGGTCCTGCGGGATGGCGGTGCCGAGGACGGCGCAGGCCCAGGCGAAGCGGACGGTGGAGGGGCCGAGGCGTTCGAGGCGGGCGACGAGTCCGCTGCCGCGCTGGGCGGCGGCGAGGTCGCGCAGGAGCGGGGCGCTCGCCTCGACCGGGGCCAGGCCCTTCTCCCGTACCTTGGCGGCGAGTTCGACGGCTTCGAAGGGGTTGCCGGTGGTGACGGCCCAGGCCTCCCGGCAGAAGGCGTCGTCCGCGTGGCCGCCGACCGTCTCGCGGACGAGGGTGCCCACGGCGCCCGCGGTGAGCGGGGCGAGGGCCAGCGGGCGCTGTCCCGCCCGGCCGGGCAGGGTGCGGAAGGCGTCGGCGTGGGCGGGCAGTTCGTCGGGGCGGTAGGCGACGACGAGGAGGAGCGGGAGGTGTTCGGCGCGCGGGGCGAAGGCGGCGAGCCAGCCGAGGGACTCGGGGTCGGTCCAGTGGGCGTCGTCGAGGACGAGGGCGACGGGGGCGCGCTGGACGACGAGGTGGGTCAGGACCCAGTCGAGTCCGTCGCGCAGGCCCTGGGGGTCGGGCGGGGCGCCCTGTTCGGGGGCGCAGAGGCCGAGGGCCGGGCCGACGATGGGGTACCAGTCGCCGAGGGCGGCGCGCAGGCGCGTCCCGGAGGCGCCGGCGAGCTGGGGCTGGATCAGCTGGCGGGCGACGTGGAAGGGCTGGCTCTGTTCCTGTTCGCCGCCGCGGGCGGCGAGGACGGTGCAGGCCCGGGCGCGGGCCCGGCGGCGCACCTCGGCGAGGAGGGTGGTCTTGCCGAGCCCGGCGGGGCCGGAGAAGGCGAGCAGGGCGCCGCCCTCCGCGGCGCCGGACGCGCCGGGACCGGTGAGCTGGTCCAGGGCCTCTTCCACGGTGGCAAGTTCGGTCTCGCGTTCGAACATCGTGCGCCGTATGAAGGTCCGGCGTTCCGTCATGGCTGGTCCCCCCAGGCGTGTTCGGGGAGATCAGCGTACGCCCGCGCACGGCGGGAGGCGGTCTGCCGCCGGGAAAGGTTCCGATCTTCTTCCCGTCGGCCCGGGCCGGGCCGTCCCCGGGCCGGGCCCGTTGCGTGCCGCCCCGCCACCGGGGCCGTGCGGGGGGGCGTTCAGCCGGCCGGTTCCTCGGCCCCGACCAGCCACATCGCGAAGAACTGCGCGCCGCCTCCATAGGCGTGCCCCAGGGCCCGGCGGGCCCCCGGGACCTGGTGCTCCCCCGCCCGGCCGCGGACCTGGAGGGCGGCCTCCGCGAAGCGGATCATGCCGGAGGCGCCGATCGGGTTGGTGGACAGGACGCCGCCCGACGGGTTGACCGGGAGGTCGCCGTCGAGTTCGGTGACCCCGGCCTCGGTCAGCTTCCAGCCCTCGCCCGGCGGGGCGAAGCCCAGGTTCTCCAGCCACATCGGCTCGTACCAGGAGAAGGGCACGTACAGCTCCGCCACGTCGATCTCCCGGCGCGGGTCGGTGATCCCCGCCTGCCGGTAGACGTCGGCCGCGCAGTCGCGGCCCGCGCGGGGCGAGACGGAGTCCTTGCCCGCGAAGAGGGTCGGTTCGCTGCGCATCGCGCCGCCGTGCATCCAGGCCGGCGGGTGCGGTGAGCGGGCCGCGCCCGCCCGGCCGGTGAGGATCATCGCGCAGGCCCCGTCCGAGGAGGGGCAGGTCTCGGAGTAGCGGATCGGGTCCCAGAGCATGGGGGACGCCTGGACCTTCGCCAGGGTGATGCCGTGCTCGCGCAGGTGCGCGTACGGGTTGCGCAGCGCGTTGCGGCGGTCCTTGTAGGCGACGAGCGGGCCCACGGCGGCGGGCGCGCCGGAGCGCCGTATGTAGGCGCGCACGTGCGGGGCGAAGAAGCCGCCCGCGCCCGCCAGCAGCGGCTGCTGGAAGGGGACGGGCAGCGACAGGCCCCACATGGCGTTGGACTCGGACTGCTTCTCGAAGGCGAGGGCGAGGACGGTGCGGTGCACGCGGGCGGCCACCAGCCCGGCGGCGACCAGCGCCGTCGAGCCGCCGACCGAGCCGGCGGTGTGGACGCGCAGCAACGGTTTGCCGACGGCGCCCAGCGCGTCCGCGAGGTACAGCTCGGGCATCATCACGCCCTCGAAGAAGTCCGGGGCCTTGCCGAGGACGACCGCGTCGAGGTCCGCCCAGTCCAGTCCGGCGTCGTCGAGGGCGCGCAGCGCCGCCTCCCGGACGAGTCCGGCGAGGGAGACGTCGTGGCGGGCGGCGGCGTGCCCGGTCTGGCCGATGCCGACGACCGCCACCGGTTCCCTGCCGGTGGCGCTCAACGGGGTTCCCCTTCGAGGACGGCCACCAGGTTCTGCTGGAGGCAGGGCCCGGAGGTGGCGTGGGCGACGGCCCGGTCGGAGGCGCCGCGGTGGATGCGGGCGGCCACCTCGCCGATCCGGATCAGGCCCGCGGCCATGACCGGGTTGGCGGCGAGCGGCCCGCCGGACGGGTTGACGGTGACCTCCGGGCCGAGCCGCAGGGCCTTGCGGAGCACCACTTCCTGGGAGGAGAACGGCGCGTGCAGTTCCGCCGTGTCCACCGGCCGGGTGAAGAGCCCGGCGACCTGTGCGGCGAGCCGGGTGGACGGGGAGTCGGTGAGGTCGCGCAGGCCCAGGCCCTGGGCGTCGACGCGGTGGTCGATGCCGGTGATCCAGGCCGGGCGCGCGCACAGCCGCCGCGCGGCGGGGCCCGCGGCCAGGACCACCGCCGCCGCGCCGTCGCCTACGGGCGGGCAGTCGCCGGTGCGCAGGGGCGCCACCTGGTAGCCGCCCTGCGGGACGGCCCCGCTGAGCTGGGCGTGCGGGTTGGCCGTGGCGGCGGCCCGGCTGCGGGCGCCGATCGCGGCCAGGGCCCTCTCGTCGGTGTCGCCCGCGTCGATCAGGGCCTGGGCCTGGAGGGCGGCCAGGGCCACGGAGTCGGGCCAGAGCGGAGCCACGTAGTAGGGGTCGAGCTGGCGGGTCAGGACATCGCGCACCGATCCCGGGGAGGACTTCCCGTACGCGTAGACGAGCGCGGTGTCGGCCTCGCCCGTCTGGATTCTGACCCATGCCTCGTAGAGGGCCCAGGCGCCGTCCATCTCGACGTGGGACTCCGCGATGGGCGGCCAGGCGCCGACCCCGTCGAGGGTCATGGTGAAGGAGAAGGCCCGGCCGGCCAGGTAGTCGCTGGAGCCGGAGCAGGTGAAGTCGATGCCTGCGGCCTTCAGCCCGGTCCGTTCCAGGACCTGGTGCAGGACCGGCATGACCATCTCGACCTCGCTGAGTTCGTCGGTGCGGCGCAGGTGGTCGCTCTGGGCGAAGGCGACGACGGCCACGTCGCGGGCGGGTCCCGGTCCCGGTCCCGTCATCAGGTGAACTCCTTGTACGTGTCGTACGCCGCGTCCGGCTCGCCGGTGGGACGGTAGTGGTCGGGGTGGCGCCCGCCCTCGGTCCACACGGGTTCGACGCGCAGGCCCATCCGGACCTGGTCGTAGGGGATGCCGCCGATCCGTCCGTGGAGGGCGAGGCCGGCGCCGTCGAGGACGATGTGGGCGTAGACGTAGGGGACTTCGGGGGCGTCGCTCCCGGCGCCCCGTGCCGTGATGTTGACGACGCAGTACGTGGTGACCGTGCCGGCCGGGCCGACCTCGACCCGGTCGGTGGTGGCGATCCCGCAGGTGGGGCAGGCACCGCGCGGGGGCACGTACACCTGGTGGCAGGAGGGGCAGCGCTCGCCGACGGTCCGGCGCCCGGCGAGGGCGTCGAGGTAGGCGCTCTGGGCGCGGCCGGGGCTGTAGGTGTAGTCGAGTCGGGCCTCGGTGACGATCCGGGTGACGGGGTCGGCGAAGATCCCGTCGTGCGGAACGGGGCCGGGGTCTTCGGCGCCGGGGTCCGGTTCACGGTCCTCGGGCTCGAAGCAGGCGATGTCGGTGATGGCGCCGGTGCGCGCGGCGGCCCAGCGGACCCGCACCCGCATCCCGGAGCGCACGGCCTCGGGGCCGGGCGCGTCCAGGACGTGCAGGAGCGCGGTCGTGGCGCCGTCCAGCCGGACCAGGACCCAGGCGAAGGGGGTGTCCAGCGGCTGGTGGGGGCGGGGGCGGGCGTTCCAGGCCCAGGTGGTGACGGTGCCGGTGGCGGCGACCTCGACCAGGTCGCGGATCTCCTCGGCGGTGACGGGGTCGTACTCGACGGGCGGGACCATCACCGTGCCTTCGGAGGTCCGCACCCCGAGCACGACGCCTTCGCGCAGCCCGGTCAGGAACGCGCTCTGCACGGGCCCGAGCGACCGGGTGAAGGGAAACTCGACGACGAGGGGCGCACGCCACACCCCACCCGGGCACGGGGACACGTCGGTCATGGGCGACTCTCCACTTCTCGACTCCACTCCACGTTCACACCACCCCCACAGACCCCACAGACCTGCTCCTCCAGCCCCGCCGGACTTCTCAACCTCGCCTTACGGCCACAGGCCCGGCATTCTCAGCCCCGCCGGACTTCTCAGCCCGGGCTTACGGCCACAGGCCCGGCATTCTCAGCCCCGCCGGCGTTTGAGGCGCGGGGTCCGGGGCGGAGCCCCGGCAACGGCGCCGCACCGGCCTGGCTACCCCGCACCCGCGACCCGCGACCCGGGCGACCCGTACCCGCCAGGCGCCCCGCCGACTAGGCTCGTCGGTACACCGGGGCCCGTTTCTCCGCGAAGGCCCTGGCCCCCTCCCGCGCGTCGGCGGTCCCGAAGACGGGCCGGCCCCGCGCCAGCTCACCGGCCAGCGCCTCCGCCTCGGTCAGCCCGTCGCTCTCGTAGACGGACGCCTTGACCGCCTCGACCGCGAGCGGCCCGCACGCGTTGATCCGCGCGGCGAGTTCCAGCGCCACGGCCAGGGCCGTCCCGTCGGGGACGACCTGCCCCACGAGGCCGATCCGCGCGGCCTCCGCGGCGGAGTACGGCCGTCCGGTCAGCAGCATCTCCAGCGCGTGCGTCCGCGGGATCTGGCGCGGCAGCCGCACCGTGGAGCCGCCGATCGGGAAGAGTCCGCGCCGGACCTCGAAGAGCCCGAAGACGGCGCTCTCGGCCGCGACCCGGATGTCGGTGCCCTGGAGGATCTCCGTCCCGCCCGCCACGCAGTACCCCTCGACCGCCGCGACCACCGGTTTGCGCGGCCGGTGGTGACGGAGCATCGCCTTCCAGTGCAGGTCGGGGTCGGCCCTGAGGCGGTCGCGGTAGCGGTCGTCCGTCGCCGCGGTCCCGGCCAGTGCCTTCAGGTCCATGCCGGAGCAGAAGTCCCCGCCCGCGCCCGTCAGGACCACCGAGCGGATCTCGTCGTCGGCGTCCGCCTCCAGCCATCCGTCGTGGAGGCCCACCAGCAGGGACGGCGAGAGCGCGTTCTTCGCCTCGGGCCGGTTCATGGTGAGCACCAGCGTGGCGCCGTGCCGTTCCACGGTCAGGTGTTCGGTACCGCCCATGGCCGTCCTCCCGTGTCGACACCTGGAACAGGTTGCAGGAGCGGCGGGCGCAGTTCAAGAGTTTGCTGACACCCAGTCAGATTTCTTGGGCGGCGCCCTTCCCAGTTCGGACCGGCGGCGCTCTAATGACCGCCGGGTGGAGCCGTCGTGACGATGTCCGGGGTCAGGAGGAACGGTGGAGTACAACCTTGCCGACCTGTTCGAGTCGGTCGTGGACGTGGTCCCGGGCCGTGAGGCCCTCGTGTCCGCGGACCACCCCGGGACGGGCGCCGTGCGCCGCCTGACCTACGCGGAGCTGGACGCGGCGGCCAACCGGGTCGCGCACCACCTGCTGGACAGCGGGCTGAAGGCCGGCGACCACCTGGGGCTGCACCTCTACAACGGGACCGAGTACCTCCAGACCGTGCTGGCCTGCCTGAAGGCCCGGCTGGTCCCGGTCAACGTCAACTACCGGTACGTGGAGGAGGAGCTGGTCCACCTCTACAACGACGCCGATCTGGCCGCCCTCGTCTTCGACGGCGAGTTCACCGGACGGGTGGCCGCCGCGCTGCCGCGGACGGCGGGGCTGCGGCACCTGATCCGGGTCGGGCCCGCGCCCGAGGGCGCGCCGGAGCCCTCGGTGACGCCGGTCGCGTACGCGGACGCCGAGGCGGCCGGTTCACCGGAGCGCGGTTTCCCGGCCCGCTCGGCCGACGACCTGTTCATCATCTACACCGGCGGCACCACCGGCATGCCCAAGGGCGTCATGTGGCGGTCCGAGGACCTCTTCTTCGCCGGGCTGGGCGGCGGCGCGCCGACCGGGCAGCCGGTCGCCTCCCCGCAGGAGCTGGCCGAACGGGTCGCGGCGGGCGGTGAGGGGCTGGTCTTCTTCCCCACTCCCCCGCTGATGCACGGCACCTCCACGCTGACCGCGTTCATCGCCTTCAACTACGGCCAGAAGGTGGTGGTGCACCGCAAGTTCGTGCCCGAGGAGGTGCTGCGCACCATCGCCGCCGAGCGGGTCACCTCCGTCTCCCTGGTGGGCGACGCCATGCTGCGGCCGTTGGCCGACGCGCTGGGCGGGCCGCTGGCCGGGACCGACCTGTCCTCGCTGTTCGCCGTCTCCAGCTCGGGCGCGGTCCTGTCCGGGACGGTGCGGGCGCAGTTCCTGGCCCTCGCGCCGAAGGTGATGCTGCTGAACAACTTCGGGTCCTCCGAGTCGGGTTTCAACGGGACCGCCACCGGGGACCCCACCGACCGGGCGTTCCGGCTGCGGATGAACGCCCGTACGCGGGTGGTGCACCCGGTGACGCACGAGCCGGTGCCGCCCGGCGAGCCGGGGCGGCTCGCGCAGCGCGGCCATGTGCCGCTCGGCTACTACAACGACCCGGCCAAGACGGCGGAGACCTTCTTCCGGCGGGACGGGGAGCGGTGGGTCCTGCTCGGGGACATGGCCACGGTGGACGAGGAGGGCCTCGTCACCGTGCTCGGACGCGGCTCGCAGTGCATCAACACGGGGGGCGAGAAGGTCTATCCGGAGGAGGTCGAGCAGGCGCTGAAGGCCCACCCGGACGTGTACGACGCCCTGGTCGCCGGAGTCCCGGACCCGGCCTGGGGCAGCCGCGTCGCGGCGGTGGTCCAGCTCCGGGCCGGCGCCCCGGAGCCGACCCTGGAGGAGATCCAGAGCCACTGCCGCACCAGGCTGGCGGGGTACAAGATCCCGCGCCGGCTCGTGATCACCCCTGCCGTCCAGCGCTCCCCGAGCGGCAAGGCGGACTACCGCTGGGCGAAGGCGGTGGCGACACGGACGACGCCCGGACAGCCGGGGCCGGGGGCTGGGCCTGGGCCTCAGCCGGAACCGGCCGGGCCCCCCGCCCCGGGCCCGGACGCGACCCCGCCCCGGACGTGAACCCTGGCCAGGACGCGAACCCGGCGCGCTAGCCGTACTGGGCCGTCGGCCCCGGGCCGCCCCCGGGCTGTTCCCGGGCTGTTCCAGGCCGCCTTCCGGTTCCTGCCGGAGGGGGTCGGCGGCGGGAACCGGAGGATGGCCTGCCATCAGGCGATCACTCGTTCGAGTCATTGATTTACCCGCCCGGGTCCGGCAGGCTACCGAATGATCGGTCGGTTGACTCACGGTGAGGTGGCGGCATGACGGCGTACGCGGATCTCCATGACGAGGGCGAGCGGCTGGGCCGCGACGAGCTGGCGGCGCTCCAGCTGGACCGGCTGCGCGCGACCTTGCGCCGCGTCTACGACCGGGTGCCCTTCTACCGGCAGTCCTTCGACAAGGCCGGGCTGCGGCCCGAGGACTGCCGCTCCCTCGCCGATCTCGCCCTCTTCCCCTTCACCACCAAGGCGGACCTGCGCGACCAGTACCCCTTCGGGATGTTCGCCGTACCGCGCCCCGAGGTGCGCCGCATCCACGCCTCCAGCGGCACCACCGGGCGTCCCACCGTCGTCGGGTACACCGAGGGGGACCTCTCCACCTGGGCCGATGTCGTGGCCCGGTCGATACGCGCGGCCGGGGGCCGTCCCGGCCAGACCGTCCACATCGCCTACGGCTACGGCCTCTTCACCGGTGGCCTCGGCGCGCACTACGGCGCGGAGCGCCTCGGCTGTACGGTCGTGCCCGCCTCGGGCGGGATGACGGACCGCCAGGTCCGGCTCATCCAGGACTTCCGGCCGGAGGTCATCATGGTCACCCCTTCCTACATGCTCACCCTGCTGGACGAGATGGAGCGCCAGGGCATCGACCCGGCCGCCACCTCGCTCCGGACGGGCATCTTCGGCGCGGAACCGTGGACCGAGGAGATGCGCCGGGAGATCGAGGGACGGCTCGGTATCGACGCCGTGGACATCTACGGCCTGTCGGAGGTGATGGGGCCGGGGGTGGCGCAGGAGTTCTCCGGGGCCAAGGACGGCTTGCACATCTGGGAGGACCACTTCTATCCCGAGGTCGTCGATCCGCTGACGGGCGCGGTGCTGCCGGAGGGGGAACCCGGGGAGCTGGTGTTCACCTCGCTGACCAAGGAGGCCATGCCCGTCGTCCGCTACCGCACCCGGGACCTGACACGGCTGCTGCCCGGTACCGCCCGGCCTGCCTTCCGCCGGATGGAGAGGATCACCGGCCGCAGTGACGACATGGTCATCCTGCGCGGGGTGAACCTGTACCCGACCCAGATCGAGGAGATCCTCCTGCGGACGCCCGGCCTGGCTCCCCACTTCCAGTTGCGGCTGACCCGTGACGGCCGGATGGACGCCCTGACCGTGCGGGTGGAGGCGCGCCGGGGGGCCGGCGCCGGGGTGCGGGAGAGCGCGGCGGCGGCCGTGGTCCGGGCCGTCAAGGAGGGCATCGGGGTCTCGGTCGGGGTCGAGGTGGTCGAGCCGGAGACCCTGGAACGCTCGGTCGGGAAGATCAAGCGCCTGGTGGACCTCCGCGGCCACCGGGACCTCCCCGCCGATCCTGATCCTGATCCTGATACCGGCACCGGCACCGGCACCGGCACCGGCACCGGCCGGGAGAAGGGGGGAGACACGCTTCCGGGCGCCTGAAACCACCCGTTCGGGGCCATTTGGGGGCGGCTCCCGGGAACCGCCGGAGCCGTGCGGGTAGGGCAAGGGGTGTGACCTCGATCCTCCGGCGCCTCCACGACCGGCTCCAGGGCTCCCCGGTCGGGCTGGCCTGGAGCCGCGGCCGGGAGATCGAGCTGCTGCACCGGGCGATGGGCTTCGCGGCCCTCGGGTTCCTCACCCTGGTGCCGTTGCTGGTGGTCGTGGCCGCCGCCGCGCCCGGCAGCGGCCAGGGCTTCGGCCGGTGGCTCGGCCAGGCCCTCGGGGTCACGGAGGCTTCGCGCGTCCGCGTCGAGATGCTGTTCGGCGCGGCGGACCTGGCCCTGGAGCGGACCACGGCCTTCGGGCTGGCCGCCGTCGCCGCCTTCGGCCTGACCTTCGGCTCGGTGGTGCAGACCGGGTACGAGAAGGTGTGGGACCTGCCGACCGCCCGCTGGCACACCATGTGGCGGCATGTCGTCTGGCTGGCCCTGCTGGTCTGCTACCTCGCGATGCTCGTGGTCGTCCCGGCGCCGTCCGACCACGGGGCCGGGATCGTCGTCGGCACCCTGGTCGACCTCTGCGGCACCTGCCTGTTCTTCTGGGGCTCCCAGCGGCTGCTGCTCGGCGGCCGGGTCCGCTGGCGGGCCATGCTGCCCGGGGCGGTGGCGACCACCCTCGGGCTGCTGGGGCTGCGCTTCTTCTCGCAGTTGGTGTTCTCCCCGCTGATCGCCTCGAACGCCGTGACCTACGGCCCCTTCGGCACCCTGCTGGTGGTCCAGTCCTGGCTGGTCGGCGTCGGCTTCGTCGTCTACGGCGGCGCCCTGGTCGGCCGCCTGGTCCACGAGCACCTGACCCTGCGGCGCCTCCGGGAGAACGGGCTCCTCCCGGAACCAGAGTGACACCGCCCGGCCCGGCAGCCCCCGGAGCGCCCCTACGGGGTCCGGTCGGCCACCGCGTGGAGGGCGAGGCCGGGCAGCCGCTGCCGCAGCCGGTCCAGGACCGGCCCCGGTGTGGCGGACGCGTCGTAGTACCCCTTACGCAGCCCGTCCGGTGCCCGCCGGCCGAGCTGCGGGTGCCCGGCCAGGGCGGTCCACACCGGCGGCGGGGCGAAGAGGCTGTCCGCCCGGTCCTCCTCCACCAGGCCGAGGACGTGCTCCGGGAGCGGCTCGTCCAGGATCGTGTTCCGCGCCCCCACGGCCAGGCAGGGCAGCAGGAAGAGGTGTGCCGGCGCCGGGTGGCCGAGCCCCGGCGCGTGGAGCGGCCGGTCCGCCTCGTCCAGGTCCAGCACCCCGATCATGTCCTCGTACGTCCGTGCGAGCATCCGGTGGGTCAGCGCCGTGCCCCCGGACCGGGCGGCGGTACCGCGGGGGTAGAGCAGTTGCACCACCTCGTACGGGTCCCGGTCGGGGTCGAACTCCTGCGGCTCGGCCAGCTCCGCCAGGAAGGAGCCGGGCGCGTCGCGCAGCGGCCGTACGGCGGGTCCGGCGGGGACGCGCCCCGCCAGGTCCGGATCGGCGAGCACCAGCGCGGGCGCGCAGTCGGCCAGGACGTGGGCGAGCTCCCCGCCGGTGAGGTCCGGGGCGACCGGGACCTGGGTGAGCCCGGCGCGGGCGCAGGCGAGGAAGGTGAGCAGGTGGGCGTCGCTGTCGCGGCCGAGGACCGCGACCCGGTCGCCGTCGCCCAGCCCGTACCGCTCGCGCAGGACGGCGGCGCCGGTGGAGACGGCCGCGTCGAGTTCCGCGTACGTCCAGCCGCGCCCGCGGTGGCGGACCGCCTCCCGGCCGGGCACCCGGCGGGCGCTCTCCCGCACCAGTCCGTCCACCGTGTTCTGCCGTACCGGCCTGTTCCCCCGTACCGGTCCGTTCCCGCGTACCGACGTGTCGCCCCGCACCGGCTGTCCCCTTCGCGCTGTTCCTGTGACGCGCGGGCCCGTCCCGGCCCCGCCGGAGGGTCAACGGACGGGACACCCCGGGGCGTTCCCGGACAGCGCCGGATGTTCCTCGTGCACCGTGCGCCGCCCGACGCCTCATTGACAGACCGGCGGCCCGCCTGCGTGAGTGGGAGGGCGCGGACGCGCCGCCCGTTCACCGGCGACCACAGCCGTCCGCAGGATGTTGGGGAGGCATGTTGCGTTTCCGCACCCGCCCGGTCCTTCGTCGCGTCGCCCTCGCGGGCGCCGCCCTGCTCGCCTCGACGGCCGCGCTCCCGCACGCCTCGGCGGCGGGCGGTGACCGGACGCCGTCCGGCGGCGGCCTGTCCGCCGTCATCCGGTACACCGAGAACGGTGTCCCGCACATCCTGGCCAAGGATTACGCGCACCTCGGCTTCGGCACCGGCTGGGCCCAGGCCCGCGATCAGGTCTGTGTCCTCGCCGACGGGTTCGTGACCCTCTCCGGGGAGCGTTCGCGCTGGTTCGGGGCGTCCGCCGCACCCGACGGCTCGCTCTCCTCGGCGGCCGGGAACCTCTCCAGTGACCTGTACTTCAAGGGGGTCCGGGAGTCCGGCACGATCGAGAGGCTGATGGCCGTGCCCGCGCCGGCCGGGCCCGGCCGGGAGGTCCGGGAGCTGATGCGCGGCTGGGCCGCCGGGTACAACGCCTGGCTCGCGCAGAACACCGTCACGGACCCGGCGTGCAAGGGCGCGGGCTGGGTCCGCCCGGTCACCGTCCCCGACGTGGCCGCGCGGACCTTCGCGATCTCCGTCCTCGGCGGCCAGGGGCGCGGCGTCGACGGCATCACGGCGGCGCGGCCCCCGGCCCGGGCCACCGCCCCGGGCCCGTCCGCCGCAGCCGGTACGGGCACCGCGGCCGGTACGGACAGCACGTCCGGTCAAGGCAGCGCAGCAGAGGCGGCCGATCCGGCCGCCGCGGCCGAGGCGGCCCGGGAGTTCTTCGACACCACCCGCTACGACCGGGGCTCCAACGCGGTGGCCTTCGCCGGTTCCACCACGGCGGATGGCGGCGGGCTGCTGCTGGGGAACCCCCACTACCCCTGGCAGGGCGGGCGCCGCTTCTGGCAGTCGCAGCAGACCATCCCGGGCGAGCTGAACGTCTCGGGCGGTTCGCTGCTCGGCACCGCGGTGGTCAACATCGGCTTCAACGAGAAAGCGGCCTGGAGCCACACGGTGGCCACCGGCACCCCCCTCAACCTCCATCAGCTCACCCTCGACCCGGCCGACCCGACCGCCTATCTGGTCGACGGGAAACCGGAGCGGATGACCGAGCGGAAGGTCAGCGTCCAGGTGGCGGGCGCCGGTGCGGTGACCCGCAGCCAGTGGTGGACCCGGTACGGGCCGGTCGTCTCCGGTCTCGGTCCGGGCCTGCCGCTGCCCTGGACGGCGGGCACGGCCCACGCGCTGAACGACCCCAATGCCCTGAACCTGCGCGGCACGGACACCGCCCTCGCCCTGGGCAGGGCCCGGTCGGTCGCCGGGATGCAGGAGGCCCTGAAGCGCACCCAGGGGCTGCCCTGGGTCAACACCGTCGCCGCGGACTCCGCGGGCGGCACCCTCTTCACCCAGTCCCAGGTGCTCCCCCGGATCACCGACGAACTCGCCGCCCGCTGCTCCACCCCGCTCGGCAGGGCCACCTACCCCTCGGCGGGGCTCGCGGTGCTGGACGGTTCGCGGAGTGACTGCGCGCCCGGCTCGGACCCGGACGCGGTGCAGCCGGGCGTGTTCGGCCCGGGGCGGGCGCCGACGCTGCGCGACGCCCCGTACGCCGAGAACTCCAACGACAGCGCCTGGCTGGCCCATGCCGACCGGCCGCTGACCGGCTACGAGCGGATCTGGGGCACGATCGGCACCCCGCGCTCACTGCGGACCCGGGGCGCGATCGAGGACGTGTCGGCGATGGCCTCGCGGGGCGGGCTGACGGTGGCCGACCTCCAGCGGCAGCAGTACGCGAACCGGGCCCCGGCCGGTGACCTGGCGGCGGCCGACGCGGCGCGGGCGTGCGCCGCCCTGCCCGGTGGTACGGCGGGTGCGGGCGACGGGAGCACGGTGGACGTCTCGGCGGCCTGCGGGGTGCTGGCCTCGTGGGACCGCACGACCGACACCACCAGCCGGGGCGCGCTGCTCTTCGACCGGTTCTGGCGCAGGCTGACGGCGAACACGGCTCCCCGGGACCTGTGGCTGGTGCCGTTCTCGGCGGCCGATCCGGTCCGCACCCCCCGTACGCTCGACCGGGCGGCGCCCGGGATCGGGCGGGCGCTCGCGGACACCGTACTGGAGCTGAGGGCGGCCGGGATCGCGCTGGACGCCCCGCTGGGCGCGCACCAGTTCGTGGTCCGGGGCGGGGAGCGGCTGCCGGTGGGCGGCGGGACCGAGGCGCTCGGCGTCTGGAACAAGATCGAGGCGCCGTGGAACGCGGCGGGCGGCGGCTACGCCGAGGTCGCGCACGGTTCCAGCCACATCCAGGCGGTCGGCTGGAACGGCGGCCGCTGCCCGGTGGCGCGCACGCTGCTGACGTACAGCCAGTCGGCGGACCCGGCCTCGGCCTTCCACGCCGACCAGACGCGGCTCTTCTCGCAGGAACGCTGGGTGACCTCGCGGTTCTGCGAGCGGGACATCCTGGCCTCGCCGCAGCTGACGGTGGTCCGGCCCCGCGAGCGGCGCTGACCCGGGGATGCACGAGCGGTACCGGCCTGCGGGCCTCCCGGGGGGTCCGCACGGTCCGTCCGGGAGGCCGTGGGCCCGCAGGCGCACGGCCCACGGGCTCACGGACGGTGGACAACGGACGGTGGACGGCGGGTCCGCCGGCTTACGGGCTACGGCCCTACGGGCTCACGGCGAGGAAGAGGTACGCGGCCAGCAGGACGATGTGGACGCCGCCCTGGAGGAGCGTGGCGCGGCCCGGGACGATGGTGAGGGCGCTGACCACGACGGTCAGGGCCAGCAGCACCATGTGGATCGGGTCGAGGCCGAGCATCAGCGGCCCGGAGAGCCAGACCGAGGCGAGCGCGATGGCCGGGATGGTGAGGCCGATGCTGGCGATGGCCGAGCCGTAGGCCAGGTTGAGGCTGGTCTGGACGCGGTCGCAGCGGGCGGCGCGGACGGCGGCCAGGGTCTCGGGGGCCAGGACGAGCAGGGCGATGATCACACCGACCACGGCGTTGGGCAGGCCCGCGTCGGCGACGCCCGCCTCGATGGTCGGTGAGACGGCCTTGGCGTTGCCGACGACCGCGACGAGCGCGACCAGCAGCAGGCCGAGGCTGATCAGGGCGGCGCGGGCGGTCGGCGGCGCGGCGTGCTCCTCCTCCCCCGCGGCGACGGCGGCCTCGGCTCGGGCGGCCTCCTTGCGGATGCGCTTGGTGTCCACGGGCAGGAAGTAGTCCCGGTGGCGGACGGTCTGGACGGCGATGAACAGCCCGTACAGGGCGAGGGAGGCGCTGGCGGCGAACGCCAGCTGGGGGGTGGAGAACTCGGGTCCGGGCTTGCTGGTGGTGAAGGTCGGCAGGACCAGGCTGAGGGTGGCGAGGGTCGCCACGGTGGCGAGGGCGGCGCCGGAGCCCTCGGCGTTGAAGACGGCGACCCGGTTGCGCAGGGCGCCGACGAGCAGGGACAGGCCGACGATGCCGTTGCAGGTGATCATGACGGCGGCGAAGACGGTGTCCCGGGCGAGGGAGGAGGTCTTGTCCCCGCCGTCGGCCATCAGGGTGACGATGAGGGCCACTTCGATGACGGTGACGGCGACGGCGAGGATGAGGGAGCCGAAGGGCTCGCCGACCCGGTGGGCGACGACCTCGGCGTGGTGGACCGCCGCCAGCACCGCGCCCGCGAGGCAGAGGGAGACCAGCACCACCGCGAGTGAGGGCAGCTCTCGTCCCCAGCTGAGGGCGAGCGCGACGAGCGCCGCCACGGGGACCATGACGGTCCAGTCGGTCAGGGGGGATCTGTGTGTTGCCGTACTCATATCTGCCAAGTTGCCAGAACTGTCCTTCCGGTGCGGCGTACGGCGCGCTCCGGCGGCTCCGACGTGGCACTTCTCACGCGGTCCCCGGGCGTGGCGGACGACCGGTCCCGCCGGGCGGGCCGCCGGGCGGATCGGGCCGGACCCGCTCGCCCGGCCGATCCGCCCGGCGAGGTCGCCCGCCGGGCCGTCACCTCCCGCACCCCGTGTCACACCGCGCGTTCGTGGCCCGCCCAGTACGGGTCGCGCAGCCGGCGTTTGTACAGCTTGCCGTTGGGGTCGCGCGGCATCGCCGCGGTGAAGTCCACCGTCCGGGGCCGTTTGTACCCGGCCAGCCGCCGTTCGCAGTGGCGCAGGATCTCGGCGGCCAGTGCCTCGCCCGCCGCGAAGCCGTCGGCCGGTTCGACGACCGCCTTGACCTCCTCGCCCCAGGTGGGGTGCGGGATGCCGAAGGCGGCGGCGTCGGCGACCGCCGGGTGGGTGAGCAGGGCCGCCTCGATCTCGGCGGGGTAGATGTTGACCCCGCCCGAGATGATCATGTCGATCTTGCGGTCGCGCAGGAAGAGGTACCCGTCCTCGTCCAGCACGCCCAGGTCGCCGACCGTGAAGAAATCGCCGATCCGGCTGGTCCGCGTCTTGGCCTCGTCCTTGTGGTAGCTGAAGCCGCCGGTGTCCATCCTCAGGTAGACCGTGCCGAGTTCGCCGGCCGGGAGCCGGTTGCCCTCGTCGTCGAGGACCGCGAGTTCGCTGATGGGCCAGGCCCTGCCGACGGTGCCCGGCTTCCTCAGCCACTCCTCGGCCGTGGCGAAGGCGCCGCCGCCCTCGCTCGCCGCGTAGTACTCCTCCACGCACCGGCCCCACCAGTCGATCATCGCCCGTTTGACGTGGTCGGGGCAGGGCGCGGCGCCGTGGACGGCGTGCCGCATGGAGGAGACGTCGTAGGCGTCCTTCACCTCCTGCGGGAGGGCGAGCAGCCGGTGGAACTGGGTCGGGACCATGTGGGTGTGCGTGCACGCGTGGTGGTCGATCAGGCGCAGCATCTCGTGCGGGCTCCAGCCGTCCATGAGGACCAGCGGGTGCCCGATGTGCAGGGAGGCGCCCGCGAACTGGAGGACGGCCGTGTGGTAGAGCGGTGAGCAGACCAGGTGGACGTTGCCGTCGAAGGGCCGGATGCCGAAGATCCCGAGGAAGCCGCCGAGGTGCGCCTCCTCCGGCCGCCGGCCGGGCAGGGGGCGGCGGATGCCGCGCGGCCTCCCGGTGGTGCCGGAGGTGTAGTTCATGACCTGGCCGAGGGTCCGCTCCCCGGGGGCCGTCCCGGGCTGTCCGTCGAGGAGCGCCGCGTACGGGTGGAAGCCCGCGGCCGTGCCGACGGCGTAGCGGTGGCTCGCGGGCAGGGCCGCCTCGTCGGCCGCGGCGCGGGCGGCCCCGGCGAAGCGCTCGTGGGCGATGAGGACCTTGGCGCCGGAGTCGGAGACGATCCAGGCGATCTCGGGGCCGACCAGGTGGTGGTTGACCGGGACGAGGTAGAAACCGGCCTGGACGGCGGCGAGGTAGGCGGTGAGGAACTCGACGCCGTTGGGGAGGACCACGGCGAAGGCGTCGCCCCGCTCCATGCCCGCGGCGCGCAGGCCGTGGACGAGGCGGTTGGCGTCGGCGTGCAGCCGTCCGGCACTCCATTCCTCGCCCCCGGGGGCGACCAGGACGGTGCGGCCGGGGTCGGCCTCGGCCTGGGCCCAGAAACCGTTGGGCGGCTGCGCGCCCGGGTGCTCGGTCATGCTGTTCCTCCCTTTCCCTCCTCCCCGGCCCCGGTTCGGCCGCGGCCGGCGATGCGGGTGATGCGGTCGACGGCTTCCTCGAAGCCGCGGGTGAGGTCGTCGAAAACGGCCTGGACACCGCGCTCGGTGTTCATCCGGCCGACGATCTGGCCGACCGGGGTCCCGAGCAGCGGCTGGACCTCGTACGTCTGGATGCGGGAGACGGCCTCGGCGACGAGCAGGCCCTGGAGGGGCATGGGGAGCGCGCCGGGGCTCTCCGGGCCGTCCCAGGCGTCGGTCCACCCGGTCCGCAGCTGGCGGGCGGGTTTGCCGGTGAGGGCGCGGGAGCGGACGGTGTCGCCGGAGCCCGCGGCGAGGAGCTTCTCGGTGAGCGCGCGGGAGTGGAGCTCGGCCTCGGTGGTGGTGAGCCAGAGGGAGCCGAGCCAGGCGCCCTGGGCGCCGAGGGCGAGGGCGGCGGCGATCTGCCCGCCGCTGCCGATCCCGCCGGCGGCCAGGACCGGGAGCGGGGCGACGGCCTCGACGACCTCGGGGACGAGGACCATGGTGGCGATGTCGCCGGTGTGGCCACCGGCCTCGTAGCCCTGGGCGACGACGACATCGATGCCGGCCTCGGCGTGACGGCGGGCGTGGGCGGCGCTGCCCGCGAGGGCGGCGACGAGGACGCCGTGGTCGTGGGCGCGCCGGACCACGTCGGCGGGCGGGGAGCCGAGGGCGTTCGCCAGGAGGGCGAGGGGGTAGTCGAAGGCGACGTCGAGCTGGCGGCGGGCGACCTGCTCCATCCAGCCGGTGATCCGCCAGCCGGAGGCCGCGCCCTCGGCGAGTTCGGGCACGTGGTACTTGGCGAGGGTGTCACGGACGAACGCGCGGTGCCCGGCCGGGATCATCGCCTCGACATCGGCCTCGCCGACGCCGTCGACGGCCTTCTTCGCGGGCATCACGACGTCGAGGCCGTAGGGCTTGCCGTCGGTGTGCGCCTGCATCCAGTCGAGGTCGCGCCTGAGGTCGTCGGGGTCGGTGTAGCGGACGGCGCCGAGCACGCCGAGGCCGCCCGCGCGGGTGAGGGCGGCGGCGACCGCCGGGAAGGGCGTGAAACCGAAGATCGCGTGCTCGATTCCCAGTCTCCTGCTCAGCTCGGTCTCCATGGGCGGCAGGATGCCGCAGGGCCGCATCCGGGGGAAGAGATTTTGCTGATGCAGCGTCAGATTCTTTACGGGCCGGGCGGTGCGGGCAGTGCGGGGCGGGCGGGCAGAGAGCACGTAGCGTGCGCAGGCAGGGAAGAGGAGGTCCGGACATGAACGGTACGGGCGGTGCGGGCGGTACCGGTGGTGCGGGAAGTACGGGCGGGACGGGAAACAAGGGGGGTACGGGCGGGACGGAAGCGGGCGGCGGCGTGGAAGCGGGCGGCGGGCTCAGCCGCAGAAGGCTCGGGGCGCGGCTGCTCGCGCTCGGCGGGGTGCTCGTCCTGCACGCCGCGCTGCCCGGCGCCGCGGGGGCGACGGACGGTCCGGCCGAGCGGCGCGCCCTCCAGGGCCTGCGGCTGCGGTACGGGTCCGCGCGCCAGGCCGGACTGGTGGACAGGCACCTGGAGGCGGTCGCGGACGAGACCCGGCGGTTCCTGGGCCCCTCCCCCGTCCGCCCCTACTACGCCGGGGCCGTGGTCCTCGCGGGCCGGGGCCGCACCGTCGCCCTGCACCGGGCCGTGGGCGACGCCGTCCGGTACGAGGACTACGACGGCCGGACCGACCTGGCCCGGGAGTTCCCGGCGCCCCGGCGCGTCCCGATGGCGAAGGACACCGTCTTCGACCTGGCCTCGCTGTCGAAGCTGTTCACCTCCGTCCTGGCCGTGCAGCAGATCGAGCGGGGCCGGCTGGGGCTGGAGGACCCGGCCGTGCGTCACCTGCCGGAGTTCACCGGCGGCGGCAAGGAGACCGTCACGGTACGCCAGTTGCTGACCCACACCTCGGGGCTGCGCTCGTGGGCGCCGTTCTACCTGGAGTCCACCCGGGAGGCACAGCTGAGGCTGCTGTGGTCGGTGCAGCCGCAGGAGACCCCCGGGAGCGTGTACCGGTACTCCGACCTGAACCTGATCACGCTCCAGCTCCTCCTGGAACGGATCACCGGCCGCACCCTGGACGTCCTGCTCCACGACGAGATCACCGCCCCGCTCGGGATGCGCCGCACGCGTTACCGGCCGCCGCTCTCCTGGCGCCGGGTCACCGCCGCCACCGAGGTGCAGCGCCCGCCCTGGTCCGGCCTGGACCGGGGGCTGGTGTGGGGCGAGGTCCACGACGAGAACGCGCACGCGCTCGGCGGGGTCGCGGGCCACGCCGGGGTCTTCGGCACCGCCTGGGACCTGGCCGTTCTCGCCCGCGCCCTCCTCGACGGCGGGGCCTACGCGGGCCGGCGCATCCTGAGCCCCGCCTCCGTCGAGCTGCTGTTCACCGACTTCAACACGGCCTTCCCCGGCGACGACCACGGCCTCGGCTTCGAGTTGTACCAGCACTGGTACATGGGCGCGATGGCCACCCCGCGCTCCGCCGGTCACACCGGTTTCACCGGTACCTCCCTCGTCCTGGACCCCTCCACCGACTCCTTCCTGATCCTGCTCGGCAACTCCGTGCACCCCGTGCGGAGCTGGCGGGCGGGAAGCGCGCCCCGGGTCGCGACCGGGAACCGCTTCGCCCGCGCCGTCCCGGTCCGTACCCGCCACGGCGGGCCCGCCTGGTTCTCCGGCATGGAGCCCGGCGGTTCGGGCACCCTGACCCTGCCGCCGCTCACCCCGGCCGGGGCCGCCGCCCGGCTGCGCTGCGCGCTCTGGTGGGACACCGTCCCCGGTGCGGGCGCCTTCCACCTGGAGGTCTCGGCCGACGGGCAGCGCTGGGAGCCGCTGGCGTTCACCACCGTACGGAGCACCGGGGGCTCCGCCGAGTCGTGGCCGCACGGCCGCGCCGACGGCTGGTCCGGCCGGGTCTGGCACCGCCTCGAAGCCCCGCTCGCCGCCTGGGCGGGCCGCGAGGTGCGGCTGCGCCTGCGGCACACCGCGACCGGGCGCTACGTCGGCCGGGGGATCTACGTGGACGCCGTCCGGGTGGCGGAACCGTCCGGCCTGCTCTTCGCCGAGGACCGCCCGGCCGACGCCGCCCGCGTCGAGGCCGTCGGCTGGACCAGGTCCTCGGACTGAACACGCCGGACGGGCCACACCGGACGGAATCCGTCGCGAGAACCGCGCCTGTCCGGCACCCCGCGGCGGGCGGCGCCGTACGGCCCGCACGCTGTGGGGTGCGTCACGTTCGGGGAACCCTCCCGGGCCGGCCGGACAGTACCTGGCATGGAGATGAGTGAACGCGCCCGGATACGGGCGGGAGATCCCGAGGCGTTCGGGTCCCTCTTCGACGACTACGCGCGGACGGTGTACAACCACGCGTTCCGGCTGACCGGGGACTGGTCGGCGGCCGAGGACGTCCTGTCCCTGACCTTCCTGGAAGCCTGGCGGCTGCGGGCGACGGTGGACCTGGACGAGGAGTCGCTGCGGCCGTGGCCGCTGGGCATCGCGACCAACACCGCCAGGAACACCCGCCGGGCCGCCCGGCGCCACGAGGCGGCCGTCGGCCGCCTGCCGCGTGAGCAGGTCCTGCCGGACTTCGCCGAGGAGCTGGTCGGCCGGATCGACGACGCGGGACAGATCGCGCTGGTCCAGGCGGCCCTGTCGCGGCTGCGCCGCCCCGAGCGGGAAGTGATCTCCCTGTGCGTCTGGTCCGGTCTGGACCACGCCGCCGCGGCCAGGGCGCTGGGCATCCCCGTGGGAACGGTCCGCTCCCGCCTCTCTCGCGCCCACGAGAAGCTCCACAGGTCCGCCGGGGCCGGGGGCGGCTCCCTGGTCGCGACGGGGCCCGACGGCCCGGAACCGGGCCGCGGACCGATGGAAGGCGGCCGCGTTCCCGCGGTCCGGCTCGCCCAGGAGGAGACCCGATGAGCCCCAGGCCGTCCCGGCCCGCCCCGGCCGAGCGCGAGGAGATGGCCCGGCTGCTGCCGGTTCCCGCCGAACGGGAGCTGCCCGCGGACCGTCACCGGTTCCTGAAGGACCATCTGATGCACGAGGTCCGGCAGAACACCGCCGCCGCCGCCGAGCGCCGTCGGCGTCGCAGGGCGTGGTCCGTGTCCGTCCCGCTGGCCGCCGGGGCCCTGGCCGCCGCACTGGCCGCCGGTCTGCTGACCGGCCCGCACCCGGACGGGGAGTCCGGCCCGGCCGTACCCGGGGCCCGCGCGGCGACGGCCTCGGTGCTGCTGGACCGGATCGCGGGCGTCGCCGCGGCCAGGCCAGCGCCCGCCGTCCGCGACGACCAGTACATCTACGTCGCCGGCAAGGTCGCCTACTCCACGGTGCAGGACGGGGACGGTCGCCTGCGCCTGGAGGAAGCGGGCATGTCCCATCTCTGGAGTTCGGTCGACGGGAGCCGTCCGGGCCGGGTGCGGCAGAGGGGCAAGGAGATGGACGTGATGACGATGGAGGAGGTCCCCGGCACGGGCAGCGGGAGCCGCCCGGCCGCACCGGGCGCCGGGCCGAAGGTGGTGAACCCGACCTACCGCTCCATGGAGTCCCTGCCCACCGACCCCGGCGTCCTGCTGAAGCTGATCTACGACGAGACCAGGGGCGCCGGCCCCGACCCGGACCAGGAGGCGTTCGTGACCATCGGCGACCTGCTGCGCGGGCAGCTCGCTCCGCCGGAGGTCAACGCCACCCTCTACAAGGCCGCCGCCCTCATCCCCGGTGTCACCGTCGTCGACGACGCCGTGGACGCCAACGGCCGTCACGGTGTCGCCGTCGCCCGCACCCATGCCGGCGAGCGCACCGAGTGGATCTTCGAAAGGCGCACGCTGGAGTTCCTCGGCGAGCGCGGCGTCCTGGTCGAGGACGGCCCGCGGGGCATGTCCGGCCAGATCACCGCCACCACCGCCGTCCTGATCCGCGCGGTCACCGACAGGCCGGGACAGCTGCCGCTCCACGCCGGCTGAGAAACCGTGCCGGTGTCCGGCGCTGCGGACACCGGCACGGCCGGCACGACGACCGCCTTCCTCCGCGGTCCCCCACCCCTTTCCCTCATGGCGTCCGCGGGCCACCCGGCGGACGCCACGTGCTGCCTCCGTACGGGCCCTTCGCCGCCCGCACGCGGTGAGGCGCACGCGAAATCTCCTGACAGGACTCTCCTCATGCACGTCCCGACACCTCCTCCGCCCCTCCGCACCGGCCTGCCGTGCCCCCGCACCGGGCAGGTGCGGCGATGACGCTCCAGGCATCCCGGCCCCGGACCGGGGCGGCCTCCGTGGAACCCGCCGCCGGAACACCCCTGCCGTCCCTGACCGGTATGCGCTGGGCCGCGGCCTTCGTGGTCTTCGTCTACCACGTGCGGAACTTCGGGTACTTCGGGGGCGAGGACGCCCGGATCATCGACTGGGCGTTCGGAGCGGGCGCGACGGGGGTCTCGTTCTTCTTCATCCTGTCCGGTTTCGTACTGGCCTGGTCCGCGCGCGGCGACGGTACGAGAATGTTCTGGCGGCGGCGTGCCGCACGGGTCTACCCGGTGCACCTGGTCACGGCCGCCGCGGCGCTGGTGCTCGCCTTCACCCTGGTACCGGGGCTGCGGCCCGGCGGTCCGGTGGAGGCGGCGGCCAACCTGCTGCTGGTCAGTTCCTGGAATCCGCAGTGGTGGCAGGCGCTGAACCCGGTCAGCTGGTCGCTGGTCTGCGAGGCGTTCTTCTACGCCGTCTTCCCCGCCCTGTACGCGGGTCTGCGCCGCATGGGTCCCCGCGCGCTGACCGTCCTCGTCGGGGCCTGCGTCCTGACGGTGATCCTGCTGCCCTGGGCGAACTCCACCTTCGCCCTGGACTGGTCGCTGTACTCCTTCCCCCTCGCCCGGTTCCCCGAGTTCGTCCTCGGCGCGGCGATCGGCCTCCTGGTCCGGACCGGGGCATGGCACGGACCGGGGTCGGAGGTGTCCATGGGGCTCACCCTCATCGGCTACTTCGGTGCCCATCAGCTGACCGGCGGCACCAGCTACGCGGCGTTCACGGTGATCGGGCTCGCCTGCCTCGTCCCGGCGGCGGCCCTCAACGACCTGCGCGGGACCGGGTCGCCGTGGCGGCACCGGTGGCTGGTGCGGCTCGGCGAGTGGTCCTTCGCCTTCTACATGGTCCACGTCCTTGTCATGCGGACCGCGGAACAGCTCTTCGGCTCGCGTCCCGAACTCGCGACGAAGCCGGCGCTGGTCTTCACCGCCGCCGTCTTCGGCGTGTCGCTCGCCCTGGCCTGGGCGCTGTACCGCTGGGTCGAACAGCCGGGAAGGCGGTGGATTCTGCCGCGGCGGGCCCGTGGGGGCGGGTCACCCGTACGGTAGGAGCGTCGTGCCCCGTGGGGGGCGGCATTCGTTGTCGAGGTTCACCCGACCGTTCAACGCGAAGGCAGGAGCATCCATATGACCGCCATCGACTGGGACCACCCGACCGACCCGAGGGAGGGCTGGCAGCGGGACCACGTCACGCTGTACACGAGCTCGAACGGTGCCGAGGGCCACCAATGGAACGGCACGCAGACCCTCCTGCTCACCACCGTGGGCCGCGTCTCGGGGAACCCTGTCCGGACGCCGCTCATCTACGGTGAGGCCGACGGCCGTTACCTCGTCGTCGCCTCCAAGGGCGGCGCCGCCGAGCACCCCCTGTGGTACCGGAACCTGAGCGCGCACCCGGAGGTCCGCGTCCAGGTCGGGCCCCGGATCGTCCAGGGCACCGCCCGCACCGCGACGGCCGGGGAACGCGCCGCGTACTGGCCGGTGATGGCCCGGCTCTGGCCCGCGTACGACGAGTACCAGGCCAAGACGGACCGTGAGATCCCGGTCGTCGTCATCGAGCCCTCGGACGCCTGACCCCCGCTGACGGGTGAGGCCCCGGCCGGGCCCGGCTGCCGGACCAGCGGTTCCGGCAGCCGGACGGCGGACCGTGGGCGGGAGCGTCAGACCTCGGGGCAGCAGACCTGGCCGAGCTTCTCCAGGCAGTGGGCCTCGTCCGCGAGGGCGGCGACCGTCTCGGGGTGGCCGGCGCCGAGGCCGCGTTCACGGGCCCCCACCAGCTCCCGGTGCAGGGGCAGCGCCTCCTCCCAGCGGCCCAGCCGGCCCAGTCCGAGGGCGAGTTCGCGGCGGCTGGCCAGGGTGTCGGGGTGCCCGGACCCGAGCACCCGGGCCCGCACGTCGCCCACCTGCCGGGCCTCCGCCACCGCGTCCTCCCAGCGCTCCAGCCGGCCCAGGTTGACGCCGAGGACGTGCCGGGCGCGGAGCGTCTCGGGGTCGGCCGCCCCGTAGGCGCGGGTGCGGTCGCGGACCAGGGCCCGGAACAGGTCCAGGGCCTGGGCGCAGCGGCCGGTGCGGCCGAGCGCGATGCCGGCCTCGTACCGCGTGGCCAGTGTGTCGGGGTGGTCGCGGCCGAGGACCCGTTCCCTGGCCTCGGCGACCTGGCGGAAGCCCGCCAGCGCCTCCTCCCAGCGGTCGAGGCGGCCGAGCGCGTACGCGGCCTCGTAGCGGGTCAGCAGGGTGTCGGCGTGGTCGGCGCCCAGCACCGCCGCCCGGCCGGCGGCCACCTCGGCGGCGGTGGTGTGGGCCTCCCCGAACCGTCCGAGGGCGCCCAGGGCGCAGGCCAGGTTGTGGCGGCAGCGCAGGGTGTCGGGGTGGTGGGGGCCCATGGTCCGGGTGCGGGCGGTGAGCACGGCGCGGTAGACCGCGTGGGCCTCCCGGTGGCGTCCGAGCCGGCCCAGTTCGTACGCGGCCTCCTGGCGTGCGGCGAGGGTGTCGGGGTGGTCGGGGCCGAGCACCCGGGCCCGTCCCTCGGCCACGGCCTCGTACCCGGCCAGCGCCTCCTCGGTGCGGCCCGCCCGGCTGAGGGCGAAGGCGCGGGTGTGTCCGGCGGCGAGGGCGTCGGGGCTGCTCTCGCGCGGGCCGGGGCCGGTCCGCAGGCTGTACGCCACGGTGAGCCGCGGGTCCTCGGCGGGCCCGGGGCGGGCGGCGGGCCGCAGGTCGCCGGGGCTGCCGGTGCCCGGGGTACGGGGGGTGGTGCCCGGCCGCGCGGCCGTCCAGGAGGTGGTGAGCGCGGTCCATCCGCCGCTCGCGGGGCGGGCCCCGGTCCCGGCCTTGCGTCCGGCGGTCATCCCCCGGGCCCACGCGGGCAGCGGAGCCGGGGCGGCGGGCGCCGGGCCCGGTGCGGACGGGGGCCCGGACAGGAGCCGCAGGAGGTGGCGGGCGTCGCGGGGGCGGTCCTCGGGGCGCTTGGCGAGCAGGTCGAGGACCAGCCGGTCGAGGTGGTCCGGGAGGCCGGGCCGGTGCTCGCGCGGCGGGACGGGGGCGGTGTCGCGGTGACCGACCAGGACCGACCAGGAGTCGCCGAGGTCGAAGGGCGGGACCCCGGTGATGATCTCGTACAGGACGCAGCCGAGGGAGTAGAGGTCGCTGCGGTGGTCGACCTCGCCGCCCGCGATCTGCTCGGGCGACATGTAGTGCGGGGTGCCCATGGCCACGGCGCCGCCGGTCAGTTTGGCGGTGAAGCCGATGTCGTGGGCGAGCCGGGCGATGCCGAAGTCGCAGATCTTCACCGTGCCGTCGGTGAGCCGCATGATGTTGGCGGGTTTCAGGTCGCGGTGGACGACGCCCTGATCGTGGGTGTAGCCGAGGGCGGCGGCCAGTTGCCCGGCGATGTCGAGGACCGTCTCCACGGGGAGCGGGCGCGTCCCGTTGTCCTCCAGGAGCTGGCTGAGGTTGCGGCCTTCGAGGAGTTCCATGACGAGGTAGAGGGGGCCTCCGGCGGCGCTGTCGTCGCCGAAGTCGTGGACGACGGTGACGCCCCGGTGCTGGAGGGAGGCCGCGACGCGCGCCTCCCGGCGGAACCGCTCCCGCAGCACCTGCGTGAAGTGCGCGTCCTGCTCCGGTCCGATCGGTTTGAGGCACTTCACGGCGACGTGCCGGCCCAGCGATTCGTCCCGGGCCCGCCACACCTCGCCCATGCCGCCGCGCCCGATCAGGTCGAGCGAGCGGTACCGGCCCTGGATCAGCCTGGACTCCACCATGTCTTAAAGCCGCCCCTGTTGTCGTGCTCCGCCCTCCCCGGCCCGTCCAGTATGGCCGCTGATGTGCGCGGTGGGTACGCCTGAGGGCCGCTGCCCGGCCCGGCGGGCCGCGTCGCTCCCCCCGGCGCGGCCCGCCGCCCGTGGCCGGGGCGGAGCTGCGGGAATCCTGTGCGGGGTGGGTCCGGTGGGTCAGCGGCGGACCCGGGGCATGCCCAGGCCGAGCCAGGAGATGATCTCGCGCTGGATCTCGTTGTTGCCGCCGCCGAAGGTGAAGACGACGGCGCTGCGGTAGCCGCGTTCGAGTTCGCCGTGCAGGACCGCGCCGGCGGAGCCCTCCTTGAGGGAGCCGGCCGCGCCGACGACCTCCATCAGCCAGGCGTACGCGTCCCGGCGGGCCTCGGAGCCGTACACCTTGACCGCCGAGGCGTCCTGGGGGGTGAGGGTGGCGTCCTGGACGGCGCCGACCATCTTCCAGTTGAGGAGCCTCATGGCGTCGAGGCGGGTGTGGGTGCGGGCGAGGCGGGCGCGGACCCAGGAGAGGTCGATGACGCGGCGGCCGTCGGCGAGGCGGGTCGCGGCGGCCCAGCGCTGGACGTCGTGGAGGGCGCGGACGGCCATGGTGCCGTGGGCGGCGAGGGTGACGCGCTCGTGGTTGAGCTGGGCGGTGATCAGCCGCCAGCCCTTGTTCTCCCGGCCGACGCGGCGGCTCGCGGGGACCCGGATGTTCTCGTAGAAACTGGCGGTGGTGTCGTGCGAGGCGAGGGTGTCGATGAGGGTGCAGGAGTAGCCGGGGTCGGCGGTCGGTACGAGGAGCAAGGTGATGCCCTCGTGGGCGGGGGCGTGCGGGTCGGTGCGGACGGCGAGCCAGATCCAGTCGGCGGTGTCGCCGTTGGTGGTCCAGATCTTCTGTCCGTCCACGACGTAGGTGCCGCTCTCCTCGTCGCCCTCGCGCACGGCCCGGCAGCGGAGCGCGGCGAGGTCGGTGCCGGCGTCCGGTTCGCTGTAGCCGATGGCGAAGTCGATCTCGCCCGCGAGGATCGCGGGCAGGAAGTACGCCTTCTGTTCGTCGGTGCCGAACCTCATGAGGGTGGGGCCGACGGTGTTGAGGGCCATCAGGGGCAGGGGCACCCCGGCCTGGGCGGCCTCGTCGAAGAAGATGAACTGGTCCACCGGTGTCATCCCCCGGCCGCCGTACTTTTCGGGCCAGCCGGCCCCGAGCCGGCCGTCGGCCCCGAGCCGGCGGACGGTCTGCCGGTAGAACCGCTTGCGGTCGGCCGGGTCGTGGTGGCGGGTGGGGACGTCCTGCGGTACCAGTGCGGTGAAGTAGGCGCGCAGTTCGGCGCGCAGCCGCTGCTGCTCTGGGGTGTAGGCGAGGTGCACGGCCCCTCCGGGAGTCTCGCGGTCCAGCCGGTCGCTGGGCGGCGGCGGTCAGGGTAGGACCGGCGGCGCTCATCCGGAAGGGGTCCGCGGGCCCGGTACCGGCCGGGCGGGCTCACGGGGCCGGACCGGTGCGCGGGGCGGGCAGGTTCACGGCCCGGTGCCGTGGCCGGTGGGGTTCCCGGCCACGGCACCGGCGGGGGTCAGTTCAGGGCGCGGATCATCGCCACGGCCGTCGCCGCCATCGCCGTGCGGGCGGCCGTCAGGTACGGGCGGGGGTCCGCCGGGGTCAGGTGGGCGCGGACGGCCCCGGTCATGGCCACGTTCAGGGCGGTGCCGATGTTGACCTTGCGGATGCCGCCCGCGACGGCCGCCGCGAGCTCCGCGTCCGGCAGCCCGGAGGAGCCGTGCAGGACGAGCGGCACGTCGACCGTCTTGGCCAGCCGGGCCAGCAGTGCGTGGTCCAGGGCGCCGGTCCGGCTGGTCATCGCGTGGCTGCTGCCGATGGCGACGGCCAGCGCGTCGACCCCGGAGTCGGCGACGAACCTTCGTGCCTCGTCCGGGTCGGTACGGGCGCCGGGCGCGTGCGGGTCGAGGGGCGCGGCCCCGTTCTTGCCGCCGACCTCGCCCAGCTCGGCCTCGATCCAGAGCCCGTTGGCGCGGGCCCAGTCGGCGGCGGAGCGGGTCGCCTCCAGGTTCTCGGCGTACGGCAGGCGCGCGGCGTCGTACATCACCGAGCTGAAACCGGCGTCGGCCGCCTGCCGGAGCAGGTCGGGGCTGCGGACGTGGTCGAGGTGGAGGCCGACCGGGACCCGGGCGGCCTCCGCGCAGGCGGCGGCGGCCCGGGAGAGGGGCAGGAGCCGGCCGGCGCGGAACGCCACGGCGTTCTCGCTCAGTTGCAGGATGACGGGGTGCCCGGTCTCCTCGGCGGCGGCGACGACGGCCTCCACGTGCTCCAGGGTGATGATGTTGAACGCGGCGACGGCGCGGCCCGCGGCGGCGGCGTCCAGGACGAGCGCTCCGGCGGGGACCAGGCTCATCGGAGCGCCTCCTCGGCCGGGGTGAGGATCACCGAGCGGGTGAGGTGGCGCGGCGCGTCCGGGTCGAGGCGCCGCCGGGTGGCGACGGCGAGGGCCAGCCGGTGGACCCGGACCAGTTCGGCGAGCGGGTCGAGCCGCCCGGCCACCCATGCGGCGCCGGTCCCGCGCACCTGGGCGGCGAGCCCGGCGGGGGCCTCGTCGAGCGACCAGGTGAGCGTGGTGGGCCCGGTGACGCTGACGGGCCCGTGCCGGTACTCCATCGCCGGGTAGGACTCGGCCCAGCACAGGGCGGCCTCGCGCATCTTCAGCGCGGCCTCGTGGGCGAGGCCGACGCTCCAGCCGCGGCCGAGGAAGGTGAACTGCGTCCGGCTCTCCAGTGCGGCGGGCAGCGGTTCGGCGAGGGCCGTGCGGGCGTCGGCGACCACCGCCGGGGTGTGCAGGCCGGTGTGGGCCCGCAGCAGGGTGAGGGCGGTCGTGGCGAACCGGGTCTGGACGACGGACCGTTCGTCGGCGAAGTCGAGGACGACCACGTCGTCCGCGAGGGCCGTCACCGGGGTGGCCGGGTCGCCGATGACCGCGGTGGTGGGCACGCCGGCCTCCCGCAGCCCGGCCAGCAGGTCCAGTACCTCGGTGGTGGTCCCGGACCGGGTGAGGGCGACGACCCGGTCGTAGCGGCGGTGGAGCGGGAACTCCGAGGCGGGGAAGGCGTCGGTCTCGCCGTGGCCCGCGCCCTCCCGCAGGGCGGCGGCGGCCTGGGCCATGTGGTAGGAGGTCCCGCAGCCGACGATCGCGGCCCGCTCCCCCGGCCGCGGCAGCACCGCCCGCTGGGCGGGTGCCAGTGCGGCGGCCCGTTCCCAGCATTCCGGTTGTGTGCCCGACTCGTACGCGACGTGGCTCATGCAGGCTCCCAAGCACGGTGGCGGAGTTTTCCTGCAAGGTAGCGGCCGGTTTCCCGCGACTTCAAGCAACAGCGCGGTCACGGTCCGTGTCGGTGTCGCCGGGTGGGGCGGGGAGGCGGCGTGCGCGGCGCGCGGGGGCGGCGCACGGGGCGCGGCCGGGCGGTCAGTGCGCGGGCAGCCGTCGCGACGCGTGGACCAGGGCCGCCAGGACCGGGGCGATCAGGGGGTGGGACTCGGCGCCCCGGCGGACGGCGGCGAAGACGCGGCGGGTGGCGGCGGGGCCGGCCACCGGCCGGACCCGGACCTCCTTGAGGTCCGCGCCGCGCAGCGCCGAGCGCGGGACCAGGGCGACCCCGGCGCCCGCTCCCACCAGCGCCGCCACGGCCCGGAAGTCGTCCGAGGAGTGGACGAACCGGGGCTGGAACCCGGCCAGTTCGCAGGCGAGCAGGGTCACGTCGTGGCACGGGTTGCCGGGGTACTGGCCCACCCAGTCCTCGTCGGACAGGTCCGCCAGCGCCACCTCGGGCCGGTCGGCGAGGGGGTGTCCCGGGCGTAGCACCGCGTCGAACGGTTCCGCGTACAGCGGCAGGACCGAGAGCCGGGTGTCGTCCGCGCCGGGCCCGCCGCGGTACTCGACGGCCAGCGCGAGGTCGGCCTCGCCGTCCAGCAGCAGCGGCAGGCTCTGGTCGCCCTCCGCGTCCCGCACGCGCAGGCGGATGCCGGGGTGGTCCAGGGCGAGGCGGCCGATGGCGGGGGCCAGTACCTCCGCGATGCCGGTCGCGAAGGCGGCCACCGTGACCTCGCCCGCCGAGCCGCCCGCGTACGCGGCCAGCTCGGCCTCGGCCCGCTCCAGCTGGGCGAGGACCTCGTGGGCGTGCCCGACCAGGATCTCGCCCGCCGCCGTGAGCCGTACCCCTCGCCCGCTGCGGGTCAGCAGCGCGTGGCCCGTCTCCTGTTCCAGCGCCGCGAGCTGCTGGGAGACGGCGGAGGGGGTGAGGTAGAGGGCTGCGGCCGCGGCGGTCACCGTACGGTGGTCCGCCACGGCGCGCAGGATGCGCAGCCTGCGGGGGTCGATCACCCCGCCATTGTCTCAGCCGGTGGGTGCGGCGAGCGCCGCGCGGGCGTCGACGAAGGCGGCGATCGCGCGCTCCACGTCGGCCGTGGAGTGGGCCGCCGAGAGCTGGACGCGGATGCGGGCCGCGCCGAGCGGGACCACCGGGTAGGAGAAGCCGATCACGTAGACGCCGCGTTCCAGGAGCAGCTCCGCCATCTTCGCGGCCTCGGCCGCGTCGCCGATCATCACCGGGGCGATGGCGTGGTCGCCGGGGAGGATCTCGAAGCCGGCCTCGGTCATCCGGGTGCGGAAGAGCGCGGTGTTGGCGGCGAGGCGTTCGCGCAGTTCCCCGGCGGACTCCAGCAGGTCCAGGACCTTGAGGGAGGCCGCCGCGATGACGGGGGCGAGGGAGTTGGAGAAGAGGTAGGGGCGGGAGCGCTGGCGCAGCAGTTCCACGATCTCGGTGCGGGCCGCGACATAGCCGCCGGAGGCGCCGCCCAGGGCCTTGCCGAGGGTGCCGGTGATGATGTCGACGCGGTCCATGACCCCGTGCAGTTCGGGCGTGCCGCGCCCGCCGGGGCCGACGAAGCCGACGGCGTGGGAGTCGTCGACCATGACCATGGCGTCGTAGCGCTCGGCGAGGTCGCAGATCTCGGCGAGGGGGGCCACGTAGCCGTCCATGGAGAAGACGCCGTCGGTGACGACAAGGCGGCGGCGGGCGTCCTGCGCCTCCTTGAGGCGGTCCTCCAGCTCCGCGAGGTCGCGGTTGGCGTAGCGGTAGCGGCGGGCCTTGGAGAGGCGGATGCCGTCGATGATCGAGGCGTGGTTGAGGGCGTCGGAGATCACCGCGTCCTCGGCGCCGAGGAGGGTCTCGAAGACGCCGCCGTTGGCGTCGAAGCAGGAGGAGTACAGGACGGTGTCCTCCTGGCCGAGGAAGGCGGAGAGGCGTGCCTCCAGCTCCTTGTGCACCTCCTGCGTTCCGCAGATGAAGCGGACGGAGGCCATGCCGTAGCCCCAGCGGTCCAGGGCGTCCTTCGCGGCGGCGACGACCTCGGGGTGGTCGGCCAGTCCCAGGTAGTTGTTGGCGCAGAAGTTGAGGACCTCCCCGGGGGCTCCGCCCGAGGTGACGGCGACGGCGGCGTTCTGCGGGGTGCCGATGACGCGTTCGGGCTTGTGCAGACCGGCGGCGCGGATCTCGTCGAGGGTGGTGCGGAGGTCCTCGCGGACGGACTCGAACATGGGCGCTTTCTCCTTGTGCGGCGGAGGGGACGGGAAGGGGGCCGGGCCCCGCGGGAGGTGAGAGGGTGTGCGGGGCCCGGCCGGGGGGAGATGGTCTCGGGGGTGCGGGCCCGGGAGGGGCCCGGGGCCGTTACGCCGTCCAGTCCAGGATGATCTTGCCGCTGCGGGCGGTCGACGCCTCGTCGAAGGCGGCCTCAAAGTCGGTGTACGCGTAGCGGCCGGTGATGACCGGGCTGAGGTCGAGCCCGCCCTCCAGCAGGACGGTCATCGCGTACCAGGTCTCGAACATCTCGCGGCCGTAGATGCCCTTGATGGTGATCATCGAGGTGACGACCTTGGCCCAGTCCACCGCGAACTCCTGCGCGGGCAGGCCCAGCATGGCGATCCGGCCGCCGTGCGTCATGTTGTCGATCATGTCGCGCATCGCCTCGGCGCGGCCGGACATCTCCAGGCCGATGTCGAAGCCCTCGCGCAGGCCCAGCGCGCGCTGGGCGTCGGCGATGGAGGACTCGGCGACGTTCACGGCGAGCGTGGCGCCCGCCTTGCGGGCGATCTCCAGCCGCTCGGGGCTGACGTCGGTGATGACGACGCTGCGCGCGCCGGCGTGCCGGGCCACGGCCGCCGCCATGATCCCGATCGGGCCCGCGCCGGTGATCAGGACGTCCTCGCCGACCAGCGGGAAGGAGAGCGCCGTGTGCACGGCGTTGCCGAACGGGTCGAAGATCGCGGCCACGTCCAGGTCCACGGCGGTCCGGTGCACCCACACGTTCTGCGCGGGCAGGACCACGTACTCGGCGAAGGCGCCGTCGCGCCCGACGCCGAGCCCGATCGTGCTGCGGCACAGGTGACGGCGGCCGGCCAGGCAGTTGCGGCACTTCCCGCAGACCAGGTGGCCCTCGCCGCTGACGAGCGCGCCGATCTCGATGTCCCGGACGTCCGCGCCGAGCGCCGCGACCTCGCCGACGAACTCGTGGCCGAGGACGAGCGGGGTGCGGACCGCGCCCTGCGCCCAGCCGTCCCAGGCGCGGATGTGCAGGTCGGTTCCACAGATGCCGGTGCGCGCCACCTTGATCAGCACGTCGCCGGGCCCGTACTCGGGCTCGGGAACGTCCATGAGCCACAGACCGGGCTCGGCCTTGTGCTTGACGAGTGCCTTCATGGGGTGGCTCCAGGCATGCGGAAGGAAGCACCGTGCGCGGGGGTGTGCGGACGGTGGTGGTGACGGGGACCAATCTGCCGAGCCGGCGGTGATCGGTCCATCGAGACTTTCTTAAGCGGACCCACAGCGCAGCTTCACGCCTATGCTCCTCACCTGACGGAGAGGGCCCGGACCGGGAACGGGCGGGGGGAACGGGGAGGTGAGGGCGTGCCGAGTCTGCGCAGCAGGGCGTTTTCGGCCGCGCTGATCGCGACGGGACGGCGAAGACGGTTCGTGAGCGCCGAGGCGGTGCGGACCCGGGTGGCCCGGTCGGCGCGCCGGCCCGCCTCCCATCTGCCGCCGCGCTCGCTGGGCCGGGTCGCCGAGGTCTCGCGGACCTTCGTCGGGGCCTGGCCGGTGTACGACGTCTCGCCGCTCGGCGCCGAGCCCGCCGTGCGGGTGCTGTACGTGCACGGCGGCGGGTACGTCGACGAGCTGGTCCGGCCGCACTGGGCGCTGATCCGGACCCTGGTCGAGCGGGCGGGGGCCCGGGTGGTGGTCCCGGCGTACGTCCTGGCCCCGCGCGGGACCGCCGACCGGAGCGTCCCGGCCGCCGCCGACCTGCTCAGCGGGCTCATCGAGGGCGGCGGTGCGGGCGGGACGGTGCTGGTCGGGGACTCGGCCGGGGCCGGGCTGGCGCTGGCCGCCGCCCAGTGGCTGCGCGACCGCACGGGGGCGCAGCCCTCCCGGATCGTGCTGATCTCGCCCTGGCTGGACGTGACCATGAGCCATCCGGACCAGGAGGCGATCGAGGCGGGCGATCCGATGCTGGCCCGGCCGGGGCTGCGGGAGGCCGGGCGGCTGTACGCGGGCACGCTGGCCGCCGAGGACCCGCGGGTGAGCCCGTTGCGGGGGTCGTTCGCGGGGCTGGCCCCGCTGACGGTGTTCACCGGGACCCGGGACGTGCTGAGCACCGACAGCCGGGAGCTGCTGCGCCGGGCGCGGGCGGACGGGGCCGAGGTGGAGTTCCACGAGGAGCCGGGGCTGCCGCACGTGTACCCGCTGCTGCCGGTGCCGGAGGGGCGGGCGGCGCGGGAGCGGATCGTGGCGCTGGTCCGGGAGGCGGCGGACGGCTGAGGGGGCTCCGCCGGGCCGTCCGGGGCCGCGCCGCTCACGCCGGTCACGCCGTGCAGGTCATCAGCGAGCCGACCGGCCAGGCCCGGTACGCCCTCCAGTACGCCTCGTCGCGCACGGGGTCGGCGGGCGGGGTCCGGTTCGGCTGCCAGCCGACGGTGGTGAAGCCCGCGTCGACGGCGGCTTCGGCGAGGTCGGCGTGGGCCCACTCGCGGAACTCGAAGGGCACCGGCGGTTCGGTCAGGAAGTGGGCCTTGAGCAGCGGCGCGTCCCCGCCCCGGACCCGGTCGAGGATGCGGACCCCGTAGGGCGACCAGTCCACGCGCGGGAACGCGCCCGCGTTGGGGACGATGGCGAGGAGGCGTCCGCCGGGGCGGAGGTTGGCGCGGATGGACCGGAACATCGCGTGCAGGACGGTCCTGTCGGGCACGGAGCCGAAGAGGTGGACGGCGGTGGCCAGGTGGAAGGGGCCGAGGTCGGGGAGGACGGCGGCGTCGGCGACGACGTACTCGATCCGCGCCCGCCCCCCACCGGCGGCCGGTGGGTCCGCCGGGTTCTGGGGCCGGTGCCCCGCGCCGTCCGCGGGTCCGTCCGCGCCGGCCGGCGCGTCGTGACCGCGGGCCGTCCTGATCAGCTCCTCACAGCTGTCCACGCCCACGGTCCGGCGGGCCCCGCCGCGGGCCAGCAGCCGGGTCAGGTGGCCGTGGCCGCAGGCCAGGTCGAGGGTGTCGAGGCCGTGCACGCCGCCGAGCGCGGCAAGGGCGCTGCGCAGGGTGTAGGCGTCGGCGGCCGAGAAGGCCGCCGGGGCCGGGTGGTGCGGGTGTGGTTCGCCGAGCTCGCCGAGGACTTCGTGGGGGAAACGCATGGTCTGCCTTCCGGGGACGGGGCGCGTACGTATCGTGCCCCGGGAGGGGCCCGCGAGGGCCGCCGGGCGCGGCCCGGGCGCGCGCGCCTCCCCCGGACGAGGGAAGCGGGTCGGCCTGTCGGCGCCGCCGCGCGGGGGCCCGTACGGTCCGGGCGGGGCGGCGCCGGTGCGGGCGGCGCCGGAATGCGGGGGCCGCCCACCCGGGTCCATCCTTGCTTCTATGACGGCGCGACCGGACAGTGGCGGCCCGGCCCCCGACGCCATCGCCCGGGTCCTCGCGAAGGCCGCCCTGGACGCCGTGGAGGCGGTCGGCGGGTACGCGGGCGGCGTCTACCTGCGCTCGGGCACCGAGGGCCTGCTCCGGATGGCCGTCCTCACCGGGCTGCCGGCGCACCTCGTGCGGCCCTGGTGGCGGATGCACGCCAACCGCCCCTACCCGGTCTCCGACGCCTACCTCCTGGGGCGGTCCGTCCACCTGCCCGACGCGGAGGCCGTCATCCGGCGCTATCCGCAGCTGACGGCCGCGATGCCGTTCCCGTTCTCCCTGCTGTGCGAGCCGGTGACGGCCGGGCCCGAGCGGTTCGGGGTGCTGCTGGCGCTGCGCGCGGCCACCCCCGGGGCGCCGGTGGGGCCCGCCGACGCGGACCGGATGCGCGGGGCCGCCGACCGGCTGGGCCGGGAGCTGGCCGGGCTCACGGCGGCGGGGACGCCGGTGCGCTGGGACCACGACCCGGTCCCCGCAGTGCCGCCCGCCCGGTCCGACGGGACCCGCGAGGCCGTGGACCGGCTCGACCGGGCGGTGCTGTCCGTGGACCGGCTGGGCCGGATCGGTCTCGTCAACACCGCCGCCGAGGAGCTGTTCGGCCTGAGCGAGGAACAGGTGCTGGGGCAGCCGTTGTGGGGGGTGCTGCCCTGGCTCGGGGACCCCGCCCACGAGGAGCGTTTCCGGGCCGTCTTCCTCTCCGGGGAGCCCGTGCGCTTCCCGGTCCGGCGCGGCGGGGAGCCGCCCGGGGAGTGGCTGTCGGTGGACCTCTTCCCCGGGCCGGACGGGGTGACCCTGACGTTCGGGGCCGCCGGGGCCCCCTCGCCCCCGGCTCCCCGGCCGTCCGGTGAACCGCAGGGCCGGGCCGCCGAGCTGTACCGGCCGGTGGCGCTGGCCATCGCGCTGACCGAGGCGGTCACGGCCCGGCAGGTGTCGGCGGTGGTCACCGAGGAGCTGTTGCCGGCGTTCGGCGGCCGTCAGCTGGCGATCTACCTGCTCGACGGGCACCAGTTGCACCTCGCCTGGGAGGCCGGGTTCCCGAAGGGGTTCCTGGACCGGTTCGACGGGGTCGCGCTCGACGTCCGGCTGCCGGGGGTGGAGACCCTCACCTCGGGCCGGCCGCTGTTCTTCGAGTCGATGGAGCATCTGGCCGCGGCCTATCCGGGCATCCCGCTCGACTCGGACGTCGGGGCCCGCGCCTTCCTGCCGCTGATCGCTTCGGGCCGGCCGGTGGGCTCGTGCATCCTCGGGTTCGACGCCCCGCGCGGCTTCAGCCCGCAGGAGCGGACGGTGCTGACCGCGCTGGCCGGGCTGATCGCCCAGGCCCTGCGGCGGGCGCGGCGCTACGACAGCGAGGCGGCGCTGGCGCGCGGACTCCAGTCGGCGCTGCTCCCGCACCGGCTGCCGGTGAACGCGCACGTGGTCACGGTCGGCCGCTACCTGCCCGGCACGAAGGACATGGAGGTGGGCGGCGACTGGTACGACGTCATCGAGGTCCAGGCGGGGCTGCTGGCCCTGGTCATCGGGGACGTGCAGGGCCACGGCGTGGCGGCGGCGGCGACCATGGGCCAGTTGCGCAGCGCGGTACGGGCCTTCGCGCTCAGCGGCAACTCCCCGCAGGAGGTGATGAGCGGGACCAACCGGCTCCTCATCGACCTGGACCCGGGCCAGTTCGCGAGCTGCTGCTACGTCCTGCTCGACCCGGTGTCGGGCCGGGCGACGGCGGTGCGGGCCGGGCATCCGCAGCCGCTGCTGCGCCACCCCGGCGGCGGGGCCGAGGTGCTGGACCTGCCGGGCGGGGTGGTGCTCGGCGTGGACGCGCGGGCCGTGTATCCGGTCACCGGGCTGTGGCTGGCGCCGGGTTCGGTGCTCGCGCTGTACACGGACGGTCTGGTGGAGACGCCGGGCACGGACATCGACCTCGGGGTGGAGCGGCTGCGGGCCGCCCTGGCCGGTGCCCCGCCGGGGCCGCTGCCGGGGACGGCCGACCTGCTGATCAGCGAGGCGGGCAGCGCCGCCGACCGGCCGGACGACATCGCCCTGCTGCTGGCGTCCCGTACGGACGGAACGGGCCGTGAGGAACCGGAACGGGCCGTGAGGACGCGCCCGGGGGTGCGCCGGTGAGGGGCGCCGGTGGTGCGCCTCCCCACCGCCGCCGGCCCCCGGCGGCGCCGGTGAGGCACGCCGTCACCGTGCGGGCTGTCCGGCCGGCTGCGCCGGCGCGCTGCGCGGGGCCGGGGGGTCGAGCTGCGGAAGGGGCTGCGGCGCGGCGGAGCGGGCGGCGGGGGCGCCGCCGCAGAGCGCCTGCTCGCGGAGGTCGGCCAGGGCCGTGTCGACGGGGTGCGGGACCGGGTTCCCGTCGGCGTCGAAGCGCTGGTACTTCATCAGGTTGTACCCGACCGTGTACTGCCGCGCGCCGTCCGCGCTGGACAGCGACTCGGTGCCCGCGCCGAAGACTCCGCCGTTGTGTCCCCAGGCCGGGCCGCACGAGGTGTCGACGGTGAAGACGCCGAGTCCGTAATGGAGCAGGGCCCGGCCGTCGGCGCCCGGGACGGGCACCGTCGTGCGCATCTCGCGGAGCTGGGCGTCGGGCAGGAGGCGGCCCTGGAACAGGGCGCGGTAGAAGGTGTTGACGTCCCGGGTCGTGGAGACCATCGCCCCGGCCGTGCCGGCCCACGTCATGTTGTACTCGCTGTAGTCGCGCGGCGGGTCGAGCAGCCCGTGGAGGTTCTCGTACATCCGGGCGTGCGGGCCCTTGATCCGGGCGTCCGTGCCGGGGAAGGAGGTGGACCGGAGCCCGGCCTCGCGGATCACGTCCCGGGTGATGAGTTCCTCGGGGTCCTTGCCCGTGACCGCGCGCAGCAGTTCGCCCAGGAGCAGGTAGTTGGTGTTCGAGTAGGACCAGCCGGCGCCGGGTTCGAAGAGCTGCGGGAGGGCGGTCCCGTACCCGATCAGTTCGGCGGGCAGGACCGTGCGGTGGCGGAATTCGTCCAGGCTGCGGGGGGAGCCCTCCTTGAAGGACGGGAACGCCTCGGTGACGTAGTCCGCGATGCCGCTGGTGTGGTTCAGCAGCATCCGTACGGTGATCTTGCGGCCTCGCTCGCCCGGGAGGAACCCGGGGAGGTGGTCGCCGGCCGGCGCGTCGAGCCGTATCCGGCCCCGGGCGCTCTGCTGGAGCACGGCCACCGCGGTGAAGCTCTTGGTGACGGAGCCGATCCGGTGGCGCAGGTCGGGGGTGGTGGGCCGGCCGGTGGCGGTGTCGGCGAGGCCGGTGGCCCCGGTCCATCCGGCGCGGCCGTCGCGGACGGCGCTGTAGGCGCCGGTCATGCCGGCGTCGCGCACCGCGTCCAGGCGCCGGTCGAGGGTTTTGCGGTCGATGCCCTCGCCGCGGGAGGCGGCGGCGGGGCGGGCGTCGGCCGCGGCGGTGGCGGCCGGGGCCGCTCCTGCCAGGAGGGCCAGGGCGACGGCGGCCGTGGCGGCCGTCCTGCGTGCGCCGCGCCGTCGGTCGGGGTGTGCCTGCTGCACCGGGATCTCCTTCGTCCACGCGCCCCGTGGGGCGGTCGTCCGGTCGTTCGCGTCCCTCGATTCTGCCGACGCTCCGTCAGTTCCCCCTCCTTCCCGAGGACGATCCGGGGCCCGCCGTGTGCGACCGCGGTATCAGAGGCGTCTCCCCCCGGAGCAGGTCGCGCCGGTGTCCGGACGGCTGTCCGCCGCCGGGCGGCGTTCCGCCATGGGGGTTCGCTCAGCCCAGGAGTTCGCGTACCAGGGGGGCGATCTGGCCGGTCTCGATCAGGAACCCGTCGTGCCCGTACGGCGATCCGATCACCCGCGTCCGGTCGGCGCCCGGGATGCCGGCCGCCAGCTCGGCCTGTTGCGCCAGGGGGTAGAGGCGGTCGCTGTCGACTCCCGCGACCAGGGTGCGGGCGGTGATCCGGCGCAGCGCCGCCCGGCCGCCGCCGCGGCCCCGGCCGATGTCGTGGCGGTTCATGGCCTCGGTCAGGGTGACGTAACTGCCCGCGTCGAAGCGGCGGACGAGCCGGTCCGCGTGGTGGTCGAGGTAGGACTCCACCTGGTAGTGGCCGCCTCGCGGCCCGGCGCCGTCCTCGGGGGCGGGGGCGCCGGCGGGGGGAGTGCGTTCCTGGAGCCGGTTGGCGAAGCGGTGCTGGAGTTCGGGTTCGCTGCGGTAGGTGACGTGGGCGATCCGGCGGGCGAGTCCGAGGCCCGCGTGCGGCCCCCGGCCCGCGGGCGCGTCGTGGTAGTCGCCGCCGCGCCAGTACGGGTCCCCGCGGATGGCGTGCAGCTGGGCGCCCGCCCAGCCGATCTGTTCGGCGCTCGCGGCGGCGGGGCAGGCGAGGAGGAGGAGGGCGGCGACCCGCTCCGGGTGGCGGACGGCCCATTCCAGGGCCCGCATGCCGCCCATGGAGCCTCCGGCGACCAGGGCCCAGCGGTCGATGCCCAGGGCGTCGGCGAGTCCGGCCTCGGCGGCGACCTGGTCGCGCTGGGTCAGCGGGGGGAACGACCTTCCCCAGGGCCGTCCGCCGGGGCCCGGGGAGGAGGGGCCGGTACTGCCCTGGCAGCCGCCGAGCACGTTCGGGGCGACGACGAACCACCGCGCGGGGTCGAGGGCCCGGCCCCGGCCGACCAGGCCGTCCCACCAGCCGGGCGCCGGGTGCCCGGGGCCCGCGGCTCCGGCGGCGTGGCTGTCGCCGGTCAGCGCGTGCAGCAGGAGGACCGCGTTGGAGCGGTCGGGGGCGAGCCGGCCCCAGGTCTCGTACGCGAGCCGCACCCCGGGCAGGGCTCCGCCCGTCTCCAGGGGCAGCGGGGTGCCCTGCGCGTACCAGCGGCGGTGGCCGGGCGGGTCCCCCTCCTGCCAGGCCGCGGTGGCCGGCGGGAGGGGGAGCCCGGTGCGGGGCGGGGTGTTCAGGAGACGGCCTTCGCCGCGCGGAAGCCTGCCTCCAGATCGGCCTTGAGGTCGGCGAGGTGTTCGATGCCCACGGAGAGGCGGACCAGGCCGGGGGTGGTGCCGGTCGCCGCGAGCTGTTCGGCGTCGAGCTGGCTGTGGGTGGTGGAGGCGGGGTGGATGATGAGGCTGCGGACGTCGCCGATGTTGGCGAGGTGGCTGAAGAGTTCGACGGCGTCGACGAAGCGGCGGCCCGCCTCGGCCCCGTCGCGGAGTTCGAAGGCGAGGACGGCCCCGGCGCCGCGCGGCAGGTAGCGGCGGCCGGCCTCGTACCAGCGGCTGGAGGGCAGGCCCGGGTAGTGGACGGCGGCGACCTCGTCGCGTCCCTCCAGCCATTCGGCGAGGGCCTGGGCGTTGGTGGTGTGCCGTTCGATGCGCAGGCTGAGCGTCTCGACGCCCTGGAGCAGCAGGAAGGCGGAGTGCGGGGAGAGCGAGGGGCCCAGGTCGCGCAGGAGCTGGACCCGGAGTTTGGCGGCGAAGGCGCCGGGGCCGAGGGCGGGCCAGTACCGCAGGCCGTGGTAGCTGGGGTCGGGTTCGGTGAAGCCGGGGAAGCGGTCCGGGTGGGCGCCGAAGTCGAAGGTGCCGCTGTCGACGACGACTCCGGCGATGGTGGTGCCGTGGCCGCCGAGGAACTTGGTGGCCGAGTGGACGACGATGTCGGCGCCGTGCTCGATGGGCCGCAGCAGGTAGGGCGTGGGCACGGTGTTGTCGACGATCAGCGGGAGGCCGGCGGTGTGGGCGACGTCGGCGACGCCCTGGACGTCGAGGACGTTGCCGCGCGGGTTGCCGAGGGTCTCGGCGAAGAGCGCCTTGGTCCCGGGGCGGATCGCGGCCCGCCAGGCGTCGAGGTCGTCGGGGTCGTCGACGAAGGAGACCTCGATGCCGAAGCGGGGCAGGGTGTGGCGGAAGAGGTTGTAGGTGCCGCCGTAGAGGGAGGCGCTGGAGACGATGTGGTCGCCCGCGCTCGCGAGGTTGAGGATGGCCAGGGTCTCGGCGGCCTGGCCGGAGGCGAGGGCCACGGCCGCGACGCCGCCCTCCAGCGCGGCGATCCGCTGTTCGAAGACGTCCTGGGTGGGGTTGTGGATGCGGGTGTAGATGTTGCCGGGTTCGGCCAGGGAGAAGAGGTCCGAGGCGTGCCGGGTGTCGCGGAAGGCGAACGAGGTCGTCTGGTAGATCGGCACGGCGCGGGCGCCGGTGGTGGGGTCCGGGGCGGCCCCGGCGTGGACCTGCTTGGTCTCGAAGGACCAGGCGGACGAGGGGTCGTCGGGCAGGCTCATGGATCTCCTTGTGCGCGGAGGAACACCTACGGGTGAGGCTGCGGCGGGCCGTCCCGGCACGGCGGCGCCGTGCGCGGACGTGCCGGGGTGCGGAGCGTCAGGGTGCGGACGCGGCCTCGGGAGGAGCGGAAGGACGGCGGGGCGGGAGGGCCCGGTTCCGGGGCGAAGGGGCCGGCGGACCGGGGCGGGGCGTCAGCGCCCGGCGCGACACGCCGTGGTGGTGACGCGCACGTAGTCGACGTGGCGGCGGATCACGAGCACGGTCATGGGCCCCAGGTAAGCACAGAACCCGGGCGCGCACCAGAACGGGGCGGATCAGTCCACCAGTTCGCCCCGGCCCAGGGTGAGCGCGGTGTTGACGAGGCCGACATGGCTGAACGCCTGCGGGAAGTTGCCGAGTTGGCGGCCGGCGACGGGGTCGTACTCCTCCGCGAGCAGTCCCACGTCGTTGCGTACGGCCAGCAGTCTTTCGAACAGGGCCCACGCCTCCTCGTCCCGGCCGGTCATGTGCAGGGCGTCGGCGAGCCAGAACGAGCAGGCCAGGAAGGCCCCTTCGGTGCCCGGCAGGCCGTCGACGGCCGGGCCCTCCTCGATGCTGTAGCGGCGGACGAGGCCGCTGCGGCCGAGTTCGGCGCGGACGGCGTCGACCGTGCCGACCACGCGGGGGTCGCCGGGGGGCAGGAAGCCGACGCGGGGGATGAGCAGGGTCGCGGCGTCGAGTTCGCGGGAGCCGTAGTACTGGGTGAAGGTGTTGCGTCCGGGGTCGTACCCCTGTTCGCAGACCTCGCGGTGGACCGTGTCCCGCATGGTCCGCCAGCGCGTCACGTCGCCGGGGAGGGAGGGGTCGTGCTCCATGGTCCGGACGGCGCGGTCGGCGGCGACCCAGGCCATGACCTTCGAGTGGACGAAGTGGCGGCGCGGGCCGCGCACTTCCCACAGCCCTTCGTCGGGCCGGTGCCAGTTGTGTTCGAGGAAGTCGAGGAGTGCGAGCTGGATCTTCCAGGAGTGCCGTTCGGCGGCGAGGCCGGCGGTGCGGGCCAGGTGGAGGGAGTCGATGACCTCGCCGTAGACGTCGAGCTGGAGCTGGTCGACGGCCGCGTTCCCGGCCCGGACCGGGGCGGAGGAGGCGTAGCCGCGCAGCCACGGCAGGTCGGTCTCGGGGATGCGGCGCTCCCCGGCGATCCCGTACATGATCTGGAGGTCGGCGGGGTCGCCCGCGACCGCGCGCAGCAGCCAGGCCCGCCAGTCGCGGGCCTCGTCGAGGAAGCCGGTGGCCACGAGGGAGCCGAGGGTGAGGGTGGAGTCGCGGAGCCAGCAGTAGCGGTAGTCCCAGTTGCGGACCCCGCCGAGTTCCTCGGGCAGGGAGGTGGTGGCCGCCGCGACGATGCCGCCGGTCGGGGTGTAGGTGAGGGCCTTGAGGGTGATCAGGGAGCGGATCACGGCCTCCCGGTAGGGGCCCTCGTAGCAGCAGCGGGAGGACCATTCCCGCCAGTCGGCGAGGCTCTGGTCCAGGGCGGCGTACGGGTCGACGGGCTCGGGGCGCGGTTCGTGGGAGGGGTGCCAGGTGAGGACGAAGGCGACCTTCTGTCCGGCGCCGACGGAGAATTCGGAGCGGGTGCTGTTGGCCTCGCCCCAGGTGTGCACGGGCGGCTCGCTGCGGAACCAGGCGGAGTCGGGGCCGGCGACGGCGACGCGGTCGCCGTCGCTGCGGCGGACCCAGGGGACGACGTGGCCGTAGTCGAACCGCAGGCGCAGGGTGCTGCGGACGGTCACCTCTCCGGTGACTCCTTCGACGATCCGGATCACGTCGGGGGCGCACTGGCGCTGGGGCATGAAGTCGGTGACCTTGACCGTGCCGCCGCCGGTCTCCCAGACGGATTCGAGGACCAGCGAGCCGTCGGCGTAGGCGCGGCGGGTGCAGGGTTCGCCGTCGGCGGCGCCGGTGGGGGCGATGCGCCAGTGGCCGTTCTCCTGGTCGCCGAGGAGTGCGGCGAAGCAGGCCGGCGAGTCGAAGCGCGGCAGGCACAGCCAGTCGATGGACCCGTCGCGGCCGACGAGGGCGCTCGTCATCAAGTCGCCGATGAGTGCGTAGTCTTCGATGGGTTGTGTCATTTGTGCGCTTTTCCCCCGAATGACCAGGGCCAATCCGTGGGGGCCCCGGTCACCCTCGTGCGCAGCAGTGGCCGCCGCCTCAGTTCCGTACGAGCAGCAGCGCGCCTCCGAGGACGAGTCCGAGGAGGACGGCGAGGGCGCCGACGGCCGGGCGGGGGGTCCGCAGGCCGGGGAGGAAGCGGTCGAGGGCGTAGCGGCCGGGGCCGGTGAGCGCGAGGGCCGCGGCGACCACGGTCAGCAGGAGTTCGTACTCGCTGCCCTTCGGGGCGAAGAAGGCGCCGGTGCCGTGGACGGCGACGGCGTTGACGAGCGTGCCGACGAGGGCGGCGGCGGCGAGCGGGGTGAGCAGGCCCACGGCGAGGCCGAGGCCGCCCAGGGTCTCGGTCAGGCCGGCGAGGAGGGCCATGGTGTCGCCCGCCGGGTAGCCGCTCTTCGTGAAGAAGGCGCCGGTGCCGCTGATGCCACCGCCGCCGAACCAGCCGAAGAGCTTCTGGGAGCCGTGGGCGGCCATGGTCAGGCCGAGGGCGAGGCGCAGGAGCAGCAGGCCGGTGTCGTGGACCGCGGAGAACGGGGAGAGCGGGGAGGCGCCGTACGGTACGGCCGGTTCGGCGGCCTGCGGCTTCGTCGGGGGGACGGAGTGGCTGGTCATGGGGGAATCCTTCCGGTCGGGCGGCCGGAACCAGTTAGTTCAAATTCGAACCGCCGATACCGACCTTAACCATTGGTTCGAATTCGAACAACCCGTGTAGGCTGCACCCATGACGGGGACGAGCTGGCTGGACAACCGAGAGATGCGCGCGTGGCGCGGCTTCCTGGCCGCGTCCGCCCTGGTGAACCGGCGTCTGGACCAGCAGCTCAAGGACGACTCGGCGCTCTCTCACCCGCAGTACGAGATTCTCGTACGGCTCGCCGAGGCGCCCGGGCGCGAACTGCGGATGACCGAACTCGCCAACGGGCTGATCAACTCCAAGAGCGGGCTGACCTACCAGGTCACCCAGCTGGAGAAGGCCGGGCTGGTCCGCCGCCGCAGCTGCCCCTCCGACGTGCGCGGGGTCTTCGCCGTCCTCACCGACACCGGCATGGCCCGGCTGGAGGAGGCCGCGCCCGGCCACGTGGCCACCGTCCGGAAGATCCTGATCGACGTACTGACACCCGCGCAGCTCGACGCGCTGGCCGACGGCCTGGGCGAGGTCAGCCGCCGCCTGCGGGAACAGGGCGCCTGAGCGGTCCCGGCGGGGCCGCCGCGACGGACACCCGGAAACAGACGCGAGACACGGAAGACGGAGACCGATGGACGGAACGTTCTGGCTCGTGGCGGCCGCGCTCGTCGCCGCCGCCCTCGCGGTGGCCGCGGCCGTGCTGCTGGTACGGGTCTTCGCGGCGCGGCGGCTGTTGCGGGACGCGGGCATCCCGCTGCGCGACAAGGCGCTGTTCTGGACCGCCGTGATCTACACCGTCTCGCCGGTGGACCTGGTCCCGGACCCGGTGTACCTGGACGACATCGGGGTGCTGCTGCTGGCCCTGCGCTCGCTGCACACGGCGGCGCGCACGGTCCGGCCCGCGAAGGAACCCGGCGCCCTCTGACAGCGGGCCTCCCCCGGTGCCCGCGGGCGGGGCGGCGCGGGGAAGCGCCGCGCGGCGCCCCGGGGGACGGCCGCCGCGCGGCGCTCGTTCACGGGGACCGGCGCGGCGCCCGGCGCGCGCCCGGTCCTCACCCGGTACCGCCGGGGCCCGCAGGCCCTACGGCACCCCGGTGGGCCTACTTGGGCATCAGGACGGTGTCGACGAGGTAGACGGTGGCGTTGGAGGTCGGGACGTTGCCGCAGACCACGTTCGAGACCCCGTTGACCTGGTAGGTCTCGCCCGAGCCGGTCGTGGTGAGCGTGCCCTTCTCCAGGGTCTCGAAGGAGCCGTTCTCCAGCTGCTTCGGCGTGATCTTCTGGCCGACGACGTGGTACGTGAGGATCTTGGTCAGGGTGGCCTTGTCGGCGAGGACCTTGTCCAGGTCGGCCTTGGGGATCTTGGCGAAGGCGTCGTTGGTCGGGGCGAAGACGGTGATGTCCTTGGCGTTGTTCAGGGTGTCGACCAGACCGGCCTGCTTGACGGCCGCGACCAGGGTGGACAGCGCCGGGTTGTTGGAGGCGGCCGTCGCGACCGGGTCCTTGGCCATGCCGTCGAAGCTGCCCGCGCCCTGCTCGGGCACCCCGGCGCAGCCCGGCCCGAACGGCTTGTCGATGGTCATCGCCGCGGTGGAGCCCGACTCGGCCGGGGCCGACTGCCGCGCGGAGGAACTGCTGGAGGCCGCCTCCTTGGAGGAGTCCGAGCAGGCTGCCAGCGCGAACGGGAGCACGGCCGTGGCGGCCACGGCGACAGCGGTGCGGCGGAAGCGAAGAGCGTTCATGACGGGTGTTCTCCTTGTATGGCTGATCGGGGTACGGCTCATCGGGGTACGGCTCGTCGGGTGTTTCTCAGCGCGGGGGGATGCGGGCGACGCGGGTGCGGGGAGGCGTACGGCCGGGCCGGGCGACAGCGGTGCGGTTGATCCTCACGACCGGTCTTCGGCGCCGACGGCCCCGCGGATGGCCCGTTCAGCCCGGCGGGTGAGCCGGGCCCCCGGGTTGACGCCCCCGTGAACTCCCGCGCCGGCTGCCGTCAGGCGCGGTCCGGGTCGGTGGCGGGCCGGGACCGGTGGTGCAGGGAACGGGTGAGCACCCCTCCGGCGAAGATCAGGGCGATGCCCAGCCACCACAGGGCGCTGTCGAAGATCAGGACGACGACGCCGGCGGGGACGAGCAGCCCCGCGACGGGCAGCAGCAGCGCGGCCACGGACCGGGTGCGCCGGGGGCCGCCCGCCGCGCGGGCCCGCACCACGGCCGGGTACCAGGTGGTGAACCTCAGGGCGGCGACGATGGCCGCGATCTGGATGATCCAGCCGGTCCAGAGGTTGTTCGGATTGCGCAGCACGAGGTCGCCGTAGGCTCCCGCGACGGCCGCGACGAGGAAGGCCAGGCCCCAGACCCCGGTGATGACGTCGTTGGTGCGCAGGAAGACCGGGGAGTGCCAGTAGGCGCGGTCGACCTGTTCCCGGGCGTACTGGAGGGTGAAGGGCGTGCGCAGCGCCATGGAGCCGAAGGCGATCACGACGAGCGCGACGTTCGCCACCTCGCCGGCGTACGTCTCCAGCCAGCGGTGGGTGCCGGGGCTCGCGAAGGCGCCGACGAGGGCCATGACGGCGAAGAAGACCACGTCGGACACTTCCAGGAGCTTCCAGGAGGTGCCTCGCCGGACGATCCGGCCGCCGACGACGAGGACGGCCACGCAGGCGAGGGCCGTCAGGACGGCCGGCTCGAACCGGCCGGGCCCGACCAGGACGGAGAAGACGATCCACGGGGCCATCCCGACCACGGGGCTCTCCAGCATCCTGGAGACACCGCCCCGCCCGGCGGCTTCGTCCCGCCCCTTGCCGGGTGCGCTGCTCGGCTCGGATTCCATGCCGCGCGCCCCTTCCGTAGCGCCGTGCCCCATCCCAGCCTGCACGGCCCCCCACCGCCCCGCGACACGGCGCTCCCGGCCCGGGGGCGGGGGGCCGGGGGCGCCCCGGCCGGTTCCAGCTGATTTCCGATGGGGTACTCAGGTCGCACACGGCAGCGACCTGAGAGCGATGCGGCTGCGGGTACCCCGCGCCGAGGATGGCCCGTGTGACCGAGACGATTACGGGACTGTGGATGTCCCCCCTGGAGATCCTGGTGGTGCTGGGTGCCGTCGCGCTGGTACTGGCCCGGTGGCTTCCCCCCGGCCCGCGCCGGCCGTTCGCGGTCGCCGCGGGAGCGGTCCTCGTGTCCTGCGGGGTCGTCCTGGGCGTGGTGGGAACGCGCTGGCAGCTGGTGCCCGTCCTGGCGGGCGCGGCCCTCGCCTTCCTCTGCGTCCTGCCTCCGCTGCTGCGCGACCGTACCGGCCGGGAGGCGCGGCGGGCCCGGCGGTGGCCCGCGGCGGTGGGGTCGGTGGCGTGCCTCGGCCTGATCGCTGTGGGCCCGGCAGCCGCCTGGGCCCTTCCCGTACCGGTGTTCCCCGAGCCGTCGGGGCCCTTCGCGGTCGGCACCGGCGTGACGCAGTGGACCGACCCGGACCGGTCCGAGCCCACCGCCCCCGGACCGGGCGCACGGCGCACGGTCGTGGTCCAGCTCTGGTACCCGGCGCGGGAGAGCCCCGCGGGCGCGCAGCGGGCCCGGTACCTCGGCCGCTCGCAGAGCGAGGCACGCACCGTCTCCGACGCCCTCGCGGACTACGCCGGCCTGCCCGGCTTCCTGCTGGACGGTGTCCCCCGCGCTCGTACGCACGCGGTCCAAGGCGCCCCGGTGGCCGGTGGGGGCGGACGGTTCCCGGTCGTGGTGTTCTCCCCCGGGCTGGGCGGAGTGCGCACCCAGAACACCGCCTGGGCGGAGGAACTGGCCGGCCGCGGCCATGTCGTCGTGGCCCTCGACCACCCGTACGACTCCGCCGCCGTCGTCCTCGCGGACGGCCGGACGGTCCGCACGGAGGTCGCCGCCACCGGAGACCCGGACAAGGACGCGGAGCGGGCAGCCGGCTGGACGGCGGTACGGGCCGCCGACCTCAGCTTCGTCCTCACCCAGCTGGGCCGCCTGGACCGGGGTGAGATCGCGGGCCCCGGGGCCGGACGCCTGGACACCGGCCGGGTCGCGGTGGCCGGTCACTCCCTCGGCGGCGCCGCCGCGTTGCAGGCGGCCCGCCAGGACCACCGGTTCGACGCCGTCATCAACCTGGACGGCTTCCCCCACGACCCCGCCCCGGGGCCCTTCCCCCAGCCGGTGCTCGCGCTCACCCAGGCCGTCGGCCCGCAGACCGACCCGGACTACCTCCCCCGCCTGAACCGGGTCCTGGACCTCAGCGCCGCGACGAGCTACCGGCTCACCGTCCCCGGCGCGGCGCACCTCACGTTCACGGACGCCCCCCTGTACCTGCCGCCCGTGCCCTCGCTGGTCGGGTCCCTGGGCCGGACCGGGGGCCCACGGGTCACCGCCGCGGTCTGTGCCGCCTTCCTGGACGCCACCTTGCGGGGCGGGCCCGCAGACCTGGCCGCCACCCTGTCGGCGTACGGCCCCCTGCGCATTCATTACCCGGGCGGACAGGGCGGCGGATGACACCCCCTGTCGGCGGGGCGGCCACACGGTCACACGGCCGCTCGGCGTGCACGGTCACCGGTCACCGGTCACCGGCTCACCGTGCGTGGTCCCGGCCCGGTCGCCCCGTACCGTGTCGACGAACGCCACCGGGTCCCGGGGCAGGTCGTCGCCGCGCCAGGCCACATGGCCGTCCGGGCGGACCAGGACGAAGGACCGTTCGTAGAGCTTGGCGACCTCCCCGTCGCCGCCGTCGCGCACGGTCAGCGGCACGCCCCGCCCGGCGAACGCGCGCCGGAGCCCCGCGAGGCCGTCGTGGTCGGCGAAGCGCAGCAGGACGAACCCGTGCCCGAACAGGTCGAGCGTGGAGGTGGTGGCGTCCCACCACGCGTGCGCGGCGCGGTGGCCCGGCTCGCTGCCGGGGCGCCAGCGGGCGTCCGGCCTGCCGTCGCGTACCGGTGTCCCGGGGTCCTCGATGACGGCCGGGGAGCGGTAGCGCAGCCCGAAGTGGATCTCCGGGGCGTCGAACTCCCGCTGTACGCCGCTGTGCGCCAGCCGCTCCGCCATCTCCGTACGGGCCCGCTCGCCCTCGGGCCCGTCCAGGTGGATCTCGGGCGGCACCTGCCTGCGCAGGGTGCGTTCCAGGTTGAGGTTGGCCTCCTTCAGGCTCTCCACGGCGATCGGCCTGCGCTCGGTCTCGTACGTGTCGAGCAGGTGGCGTCCGGCCCAGCCGTGGAGCGTGGCGGCGAGTTTCCAGCCCAGGTCGGCGGCGTCCCCCATACCGGTGTTGAGCCCGAAGCCGCCGGAGGGCGACAGGGTGTGCGCGGCGTCCCCGGCGAGGAAGACGCGCCCGGCCCGGTACCGGTCGGCGACGCGGTGGGTGAGGTGCCACTCCCCGTCGCCCAGCAGCTCCACGGGGGTGTCGAAGGCGAGGGCCGCGCCGATCAGTGACAGTGCGTCGGCCCGGTCGGCGGCGCCGTCGTCCACCCCCACGACCAGGTTGTACAGGTCGTTGCCGTCCAGGGAGCGCAGGGGGAAGCGCAGCGTGGACGACAGCACGAGGAAGTGGACGAGTGCGGCGCGGTCGCCGAGCCGCTGTCTGAGCCCGGGGGCGCGGAAGAGGATGTTGCGGAAGACCTGCGTGCGGTGGAGCGCGGGCGCGCCGATGCCGCACGCCTGGCGGACGGGTGAGGCGGCGCCGTCGCAGGCGACCAGGAACCGTGCCCGGACGGTGGTGGTCGTCCCGGTGGCGTGGTCGGTGAGGGGGGCCTCGACGTGGTCGTCGCTCCGCAGGACGTGGCCGACGCTCGTGCGGAGCCGGAGCGGGCCGTCCGGGTGGATGCCCACGGCCCGGGTCAGCACCGGGTTCAGCCAGTGCGCCGGGCATACCTGGTCGGGTTCGGGGGTGTGGACGAAGGCCGGGCGGTTCCCGGCCGTTCCCCGGCGGTAGCGGTGCAGCTCGTGGCCGCCGACCTGGGTGACCCAGGCGATGTCCAGGGGGTGGTCGGCCGGCCATCCGGCGTCGCGGACGGCGTCCGCGACGCCCCAGCGGCGCAGCAGCTCCATCGAGCGCGGCCCGATCGTGCTCACCTTGGGGTGCCGGACCTGCCCGTCACCGGCGTCGGCGACCACGCAGTCGATCCCGCGGTACCTCAGGTCCAGCGCCAGTGCCATCCCGACCGGGCCGCCGCCCACGATCAGCACGTCGGTGCGCTCACCGGGGGGCCGGGTGCGGGAAGTCCGCTCACCGGGAACCCGCTCACCGGAACGCGTCATCCTCTTTCCTGCCTCTCTTCGTCGCTGCCGGTGTCCCGGCCGCTCACGGGCGTTCCGCGACGACCAGGAGGCAGCCGAAGTCGTCGACCCCCTCCAGGTCGGAGGGGCGGAAGGCGTCGTCGGCGAAGTCGGTGAACTCGAAGTGTTCCTCGTTCATGGCCGCCGGGCGGTCCTGCGCGGTCGCCAGCTTCGCCAGTTCGTCGGCGAGGCGCAGCGTGGTCTGCTCCGTGATGTCGAGGACGGCACGCAGCCGCAGGCCGGAGCGGTGGAGCAGGGCGACGTAGTCGTCGACGTCCGCCGTGGTGGACATGAGGTCGCGGCAGAACTTGTCGATGCCCGGGTGCCGGACCTCCTTGCGCGGGTGGCGCTCGAAGACGTCGGTCAGGACGAGCCGGCCGCCGGGGGCGAGCACCCGGGCCGCGTCGGTGAGCACCCGCTGGCGGTCGGGCATGTGACAGATCGACTCCAGGGCCATCACGGCGTCGAACGAGCCGTCCGCGAAGGGCAGTTCCATCGCGTCGCCGTGCCGGAACACGGCCCGGTCGGTGAGCCCGGCCTCGGCCGCCAGCCGGTTGGCGGTCCTGATCTGCTCCTCGCTGATGCTGATGCCGGTGACCCGGGCGCCGGTGTGCGTGACGACCCGCAGGCCGGGGCCGCCCACCCCGCAGCCCAGGTCGAGGACGTGGGACGAGCCGTCCACCTTCAGCCAGTCGATGAACACGTCGGTGAGCCGGTCCATCGCCTCCTCGATCGTGGCCTCGGAGTCCGGTGTGTCCCAGTAGCCGATGTGGACGTTGGGGTTGAAGGTGCCGTCGTGCATCGCGCTGCGCGTCAGCCGGTCGTACAGCTCGCCGACGGCTCCCGGCACGGGCAGGGTCTGGATCTGGGTCCGGGTCTGGGTCCGGGGGGTGGGGTCGGTCATGGCGACGGCCTTTCGGTTCGGGTGCGGGGGTGGTCGGTGCGGGGTGGTCGGTGCGGGGAGGCGGGTGCGGGTCGGGCGGCGGCGGTCAGCGCGGGGGCCGGGGTCCTCCCCACTCGATCTCCTGGCACCGGGCGTAGTCCGGCAGCAGGCCGCGCTCCCGCGCCTCGGCGAGCGTGAGCGCCGCGCGGTCCCGCTCGGAGAGGACCGGTTCGGTGTCCGCGGGCAGGGGCAGTCCGAGGGCCGGATCGAGGAAGGAGAGGGAGAGTTCGTTCTCCGGCACGTAGCTCTCGGAGAGCATGTACGCCATGACGGTGTCGTCCTGGAGCGCCACGAACGCGTGGCCCACCCCGACGGGGAAATAGGTGGCCCGGTGGTCCCGCTGGTCCATCAGCACCGCGTCCCACCGGCCGAAGGTGGGCGAGCCGACCCTGATGTCGACGATGACGTCCAGGGCCGTCCCGCGGGCGCAGTAGACGTACTTCGCGGTACCGGGTGGTGTCGCGGTGAAGTGGATTCCCCGCACCACGCCGCGCCGGGACAGGCTGTGGTTGGTCTGCGCGACGCGGAAGAGGGGGGCGCCGTGCGCCTCGGCGAACGCCTCCTCCTGGAACGGCGAGAGGAACAGGCCCCGTTCGTCGGGGTGGACGTGGGGGGTGAATTCGAGTGCTCCCTCGACAGCGAGTCTGCGTGCTTTCATGGCTGCTCCCGTGGCTCGGTGGACGGCTCGGCGAAGTCAGGTCGGGGCGAGGCGGGACGGGACGGGCGGGGCGGGGCGGGCAGCGGGGTGTCAGAGCGTCGCCAGTACCTCGCGGACCGCGTGGATGACCTTGTCCTGGAGGTCGGGGGTGAGCGAGGGGTACATGGGCAGCGAGAAGATCTCGGCGGCCAGGGCCTCGGTGACCGGGAGCGAGCCCGTGGCGTACCCGAGGTGGGCGAACCCGGTCATGGTGTGCACCGGCCACGGGTAGCTGATGTTCAGCTGGATGTCGTAGGCCTTGAGGCGCTCGATGATGTCGTCGCGCCGGGGGTGGCGGACCACGTACACGTAGTACACGTGCTCGTTGCCCGGGGTGGTGCGCGGGAGGGCGAGGCCGGTGCCGGCGAGACCGTCGGCGTAGCGCCGGGCGACGGCCCGCCGGCCGGTGACATAGGTGTCGAGCCGCCTGAGCTTGCGCCGCAGGATCTCGGCCTGGACCTCGTCCAGGCGGCTGTTGTGGGCGGGCGTCTCCAGGGTGTAGTAGCGGTCCTCCATGCCGTAGTACCGCAGCCGCTGGAGCCGTCGCGCCACGGACGCGTCCGAGGTGATCACCGCGCCGCCGTCGCCGTACGCGCCGAGGACCTTGGTCGGGTAGAAGGAGAAGGCGGCGGCGTCACCGAAGGAGCCCGCCGGCGTGCCGCCCCGGCGGGCGCCGTGCGCCTGGGCGCAGTCCTCCAGGACGACCAGTCCGTGGCGGGCGGCGAGTTCCTTCAGGGGGGCCATGTCCACGCACTGCCCGTACAGGTGCACCGGGAGGAGGCACCGCGTGCGTTCGGTGATCGCCGCCGCCACCTGGCCGGTGTCCATGAGGAAGTCGTCGGCGCGGACGTCGACGAAGACGGGGGTGGCGCCCGTGGAGTCGATGGCGACGACGGTCGGCGCCGCGGTGTTCGACACCGTGATCACCTCGTCGCCCGGTCCGATGCCCAGCGCCTGCAGGCCGAGCGTGATCGCGTTCGTCCCGTTGTCGACGCCGACGCAGTGGTCCACCCCGTGGTAGGCGGCGAACTCCGCCTCGAAGCCGCGCAGGCTGGCGCCGAGCACGAGCTGCCCCGAGGTGAAGACCGTCTCCACGGCGTCCAGGATGTCCAGACGCTCGGCCTGGTACTCCGCCAGGTAGTCCCATACGCGTGTGGTCATGTGCCAGCCTTTCCGAAGCGGTGACGGACGGCGTGCTCCGGCCGGACGTCCGCGGTGGGTGGGGGTCCGGAAGGTACGGATCTGCGCTGCACGGGTCCGGGGTGTACGGGTCCGGGGTGTGGGGGGCCGGGGTGTGGGGGGCCGGGGTGTGGGGGGCCGGGGTGTGGGGGCTCACCGGGCCCCGTCCTGCTGCCGGGCCAGGGCGGCGACCGTGCGGCGCACCCCTTCGGGGAGCGGTATCCGGGGGTGCCAGCCGGTGGCCGCGCGGAACGGGGAGGAGTCGATGGTCACGCTCCGGAAGTCCGTCGCGGGGGCGTGCGCGGGTGGTTCCACGGACACCACGGGGACCGGGAGCCGCCCCGTGTGGTCGGCCGTGGCGCGGGCGACGAGCCGGAAGACGTCGCCCAGCGCGTCGCCCCGGCCCGCGCCGATCAGCCAGTGGCCGCCGACCAGGGGGTCCGGGTGGTCGAGCGCCGCCGTGAAGGCCGCCGCGATGTCGTCGACGTGGACCAGGTCGCGCCGCACCGTACCGTCGTGCCACATGGTGAGCGTCTGGTCCGCGAGGGCCCGCCGCGCCATGGCGGACACGACACCGCGGTCGGTGGCGCCGGGCGCCGCGACCTCGCCGAACACCGTGGGCAGGCGCAGGCTGATGCCGCGCACCAGGCCCTGGGCCGTGGCCTCCTTCAGGATCTGCTCCGCCGTCAGTTTCTGCCGGTCGTAGGCGGTTCCGGGGTGGTCGGGCTCGCTGCCGTCGAGCGGCTCCCTCGGCGGCACACCGACCTGCGAGGCGGCTCCGGCGTACACCACCAGCGGGGGCGGCCCGCCGGGGCCCGGCCGCATCACCTCGACGAGGTCCCGCATCACGCCCACGTTCACGCGCTCGGCCGCCGGCTCGCTCTCGGCCGCCCGCCACCCGCCGTCCGCCAGGAGCAGGTGCACCACCACGTCCGAGCCCGCGACGGCCTCGGCGAGCGCCGCCCGGTCGGTGAGGTCGGCGGTGACGACGGTCGTCCCGGCCGGTCCCGGGGCGGGTGCGGTCCGTCCGCGCGCCACCGCCCGCAGGCGGACGGGACGGCGCGCCAGTGCGCGGACCACGGCCGAGCCCACGAAGCCCGAGGCGCCGAGCACGGTGATCAGCGGCCGGGGGGCCGCCGGTGCGCTCCCCATGTCAGATCCCTTCCCGGGGCGGGGTGGCGGTCATGGCGTTGAGGCAGGCCAGGAGCGTGCGGGACTCCACGTTGAGGTAGTGGCCGTGCCGGGTGAGGGTGCTGAGCTGGGCGGGGGTGGCCCAGGTGTAGCCGGAGGGCGGGTCGAGCGCGGCCCCGTCCGGGTCGGCGGTGACGAGGAGGTAGCGGCTCCTGGCGTTCAGGAAGCGTCCGCCCTCCTCGGAGTGGACGGCCTCGTAACGGATGCGCGACGCGGGGGCGCCGAGGACGGCGTCGAGGAAGGGCGGGCGGTCCGCCGCCGGCAGGTGGGCGTGGTTGCCGGGCGTGCACTGGACGGTCGGGGCCAGCTCGACCGTGTCCAGCAGGCCGCCCTCGGCGCGGGCCTGCACCAGCACGTGCGGGACCCCGTCGACCTCGCGCACGAGGAACGCCGTCACCCCCAGGCCGACGGGCTCGATCAACGGCTGGGTCCAGCGGACCACTTCGCGGTTGCCGGCCCGTACGGAGACGGCGACGACCTTGAAGTAGCGGCCGTCCTCGCGCTCGATCGCCTCGGTGCCGTGCTTCCAGCCGTGGACGGAGGCGAGCGGTACGCGACGGGCGCGCACGTCGCGGCGGGAGCGTTCGCCGGTGAACCACGACAGGAGCTGGATGTCGGAGAGCAGTGCGCCGGGTGCCGTGTCCCGGTACGGCACGCAGGACAGCACGGTCCTGGCGTTCATGTTGACCAGGTCGTCCTCGTGGAGGAGTGCGGCGATCTGGCCGAGGGTGAGCCAGCGGAAGTCGTCCTGCGCGGGGATCTCGTCCTCGGTCTCGACGATCATGTTGCGGTTGGACTTGCGGAAGAACCACGAGCCCTGTTCCGACTGGAGGACGTCGACGAGGACCCGGTCGGGGTCGGGCCGGACGAAGTGGTCGATGAGCTTCACGTCCGTGCCCCGGTGGGCCTTGGTGTAGTTGCTGCGGGTGGCCTGCACGGTCGGGGAGAGCTGGAGCAGGTTCGGGTTGCCCGGCTCCATCTTGGCCTGCATCAGGAAGTGGAGGACCCCGTCGAACTCCTTGGCCAGGATGCCCAGGATGCCCACTTCGGGCTGGCTGATGACGGGCTGCTGCCACTCCCTGCGGGGGCCGTCGCCGCGGGGGCCGTCGTGTTCCACCACGTGCATGCCCTCGACGGTGAAGAACCGGCCGCTGCGGTGCATGAGGTTGCCGGTCCCGTCCTCGAACCGCCACTCGTCCAGCTCCGCGAACGGTATGCGTTCCACGTGGAAGGCGTGGGCGCGGCGGCGCTCGGCGAGCCAGGCGTGGACGTCCTCGGTCCGTAGGTGCGCTCCGCGGCCGGTCGCGGCCGACAGGGCGATGCGGTCGGTCGGTCCGTGGTCCTCACGGGGGCGCAGGGCGGGGGCGGCGGGTGGTGGACCGGTCCGGGACGGCATCGGAGAACTCCCTGTCTGCGGGGCGTCGGAGCGTCGGGCGGCGGCATGTCGGGGCGGGACGTCGGGGCGGTACCGGCCCGGCCGGCGCGCGACGGCCGGGCGGGCGGGCGGGCGGGCGGGCGGGGGCGGGCTCGTCGGGTCAGGGCCGCTGGGCGGTGATCAGGACGTAACCGGCGTCCGGGTGCTTCCCGAACGCCTCCATCAGGTCGGCCGCCGCGGTGATCTGCCCGGCGGCGAAGGTGTCGAGGGAGGCGGCGAGTTCCCGGAAGGCGGCCGAGGCGTGCCCGTAACTGGCGCGGACCTGTTCGCCGATGTCCGTCAGTTCCAGCAGCTGCCAGCCCGTCCGCGCCAGGCGGGCGCGGTGTTCCTCGGGCGTGCTGATCCCCGCGATCCGGTAGACGTTCAGCATGCCGTCCAGCAGGGCCTCGTCCTGGCCGGTGAACGGTTTCCGCCGGCACAGGTCGGCGACGACCAGACGGCCGCCGGGGCGGACGACGCGGTGGATCTGGGCCAGGGCGGTGGACTGGTCGCTCATGTGCAGGAGCGATTCGATCGCCCAGGCCCCGTCGAAGGAACCGTCCTCGAAGGGGAGGTCCATGGCGTCCGCGAAGAGGAAGGAGGCCCGGCCGCGGGCGTCGGAGCCGTCCGCCCGTTCCGAGGCCTGGGTGATCTGCTGCCGGCTGACGTTGATGCCGGTCACGTGGACGTCGTGGGCTCCCGCGATACGCAGGGCCGGGACGCCGATGCCGCAGCCCACGTCCAGGAGGCGCTGGCCGGGCCGGGGGGCGAGGCGGCCGGCGACGAGGTCGGTGAGGTGGTCGGTGGCCTCGGCGACCGGGACGTCGTGGTCGTCCTGCCAGTAGCCCACGTGGATGTTGCCGCCCAGGGCGGTCGTGGCGCCCGCGTCGCCGAACTGGTCGTACGCCTGGCCGACGGAGCCGGGGGTGGTGTCGGGGGTGGTGTCGGGCTGCTGCGTCATGGTCGCCTTCCTTCCGTGCGGTGTCGGTGTGTCGTCCTCGTGCGGCGTCGGTGTGTCGTCGCGGGTCACGGGGGGCCGGGCGGGCCGAGCACCAGGCGGGCCGGCCCGTGGAAGACCATGTCGTCGGCGTAGTCGACCCGCTGGCCGCCGCGGTCCAGCCCGGGAAGGCCGTCCAGCAGTGCCCTGAGGCCGATCTCGGCCTCGGCGCGGGCCAGGGTCGCGCCGAGGCAGTAGTGGATGCCCAGCCCGAAGCCCAGGTGCCGGTCGGCGGGGCGGTGCACGTCCAGGACGTCGGGGTCCGGGAAGCGCGCGGGGTCCCGGTTCGCCGACCCGAGCAGGGCGACCACCCGGCTGCCGCGCGGCACCTCGTGCGCGCCGAGGCGGATGTCCTGGTAGGCCCACCGCGTCACCGCCTGCACCGGCGGGTCGTAGCGCAGGAGTTCCTCCACCGCCCCCGGTGTCAGCCCGGGGGCGGTGCGCAGCTCGTCGAGGACCCGGGGGTGCGCCCGTAGCGCCAGTACCGCCTTGGCCAGGAAGTTGGTGGTGGTCTCGTGTCCGGCGGTGAGCAGGTGGACACAGGTCCCCACGATCCCGTCCACGCTGAGCGGCGCGCCGGCGTCCCGGGCGCGGACGAGGAGCGTGAGCAGGTCGCCGCGGTCCTCGCCGCGCCGCCGGGCGACCTCCTGCCGGAAGTAGTGGGCGAGTTGCCGGGAGGCTTCCTCGGCCCGCGCGTAGCCGCCCGTGCCGCGCGGCCGGGTGGTGCTGGCCTCCTGGAGGGCGACCGCGTTGGCGCGGAGCCATCCGTGGTGGTCCTGGGGGATGCCGAGGAGTTCGGAGATGACGAGGACGGGCAGCGGCGCCGCGAAGCCCTCGACGAGGTCGGCCTCGCCGTCCCGCCCGAGGCGTTCCAGGAGCTCGTGCGCGATCTGCGTGATGCGGGGCCGCAGCGCGGCGACGACCGAGGGCGAGAACTCGGTGCTGAGCAGGGAGCGCAGCTCGGTGTGGCGCGGCGGGTCCAGGAACACCAGCCAGTTCTCGACGAGGGCCCGCAGGGCCCGGTGTTCGGCGGGGACCGGGACGGACACCGCGGCGGCTCCGGCGGACGCCGTGCGCGCGTCCCGGCCGAGGACCCGGCTCGACAGGACCCGGACGGCCTCGTCGTGGGAGAAGACGTAGAAGGTGTCCGGCCCGCCCGTGGCGGACGCCCCGCGGTGGACCGGCGCGGCCTCCCGGTAGCGCCGGTACACCGGGTACGGGTGGGCGATGTCCTTCTTGTCCCAGCCCTTCAGGTCGAACCGCGGCAGCGTCGCGGATGGCATGCGGTCTCCTTCGGTCAGCGATGCGGTCGGCGGTGCGGTGCGGTCGGCGGTGTGCTCGCGCGTACGGGTCGACGGGAGCGCCGGAGCGCTCGGCGTCCTACCCGCGCGGCGGCCGGAAGTGGTCGGCCCAGAACGCGCTCATCTCCCCCACCCGGGCGGGCACCAGGGGGCACTTGCGGCAGGCCGCCGCGAGGTGGTCCAGGCGCAGCGCGAGGGAGCGCCTGGCCACGTCCGGACGGGACACCGGCGCGGGCTGCCCGTCCAGTTCGAACGACGGCCCGGCGGTCGTGCCCCGGCGCCCCGAGCCCAGGGTCACCAGCAGTTCCGCCAGCGGGCGCATCACGCCCGTCATCATGTCGATGGCCGCGTTCATCAGGTCGGAGCGCCGCAGGCTCTCGTCCGGGCGCTCGCCGAAGTGCTGGGCCATGAGTTGCAGCGCCAGGAAGTAGGAACGGTTGAACAGCTCCATGACCGTACGGGCGTCGGGATCGGTGACCGTCTCCATGGCCGGGTTCCCCCGGCCGAGGGTCGGGTTCCGTACGACGGGGTAGGCCGGGTTCCACCGTTCGCCGCCCGGGTCCCGTCCTGTGGCCGGTGCGCCGCGCAGCAGCTCGCCGATCCGCAGGAACGAGGCGTGGTGCGACTCCTCGGCGGTGCGCGGGCCGAGCGTCCCGCCCTCCCCCTGCTCGGTGATGACGTCGATCGCGAACAGCGCGCTGGAGAGGTCGTCGACCTCCAGCTGGTAGTCGGGGTGGTGCCGGTCGATCGACCGGCGCAGGAAGAGGTGGTGTTCCCCGCCGCCCCTGCCCTTCTCGACCAGGAAGAGGTCCGGGACGCTCCGCAGGCCTTCCCGGATGTCCCCGTACAGCTCGCTCAGCGAGGCGTAGCGGTAGGGGGACGGCTGCCGGTCGTCGTGGTGGGCGGGGGCCGCCGCCGTCCCGCCCCGCCGTACTTCGCCGACGAGGTCCTCCGGCCGCTCGATGAGCGTGAACCGCTCGACGCTGCCGGGTCCCAGCCTTTCGAGGGAGAGGTCCAGCGGCACCGGCAGTTCGTGGTTGACGGTGGCGAAGTCGATCCGGGGCACGTGGAAGGGCTCGCCCACGGCGGTGAGGATGTTGTTGACGAGGAGGAAGTGGATCATTTCCTCGCGGGCGATGTTCAGCAGCATGCTGCGGATGCCCTCGTCGAGGGTCTCCCCGCCGTCGCCGCAGGCGAGGTGGAGCTGCTCGGGCGTCCACACGCCCCGCCGCACGTACTCCAGGCCGGCGCCGTGGGTGGGCACCGAGTAGGCCGCGTACAGGTACTGGAGCATGACGGCCAGCTCCATCGCGGCGGCGTCGCGCAGCACCCGCACGAGGTGGCCGCGGGTGGTGATCCCCCTCCTGCTCGGGCGGGGGGCCGCGGGCACCGTCAGGAGGACCTCGTCCGGCGCCTGCTGGGCCCTCAGGAACGTCAGCAGGAGCCGTGCCTTCGGCTCGGACAGCTCCCGTGTCGGCGGCATGTAGTAGGTCTTCGCCTTGTTGCGCGGGTCGCACATCTGCCAGATGAGTTTCGCGTACGTCTCCACCTTGCACCGGTCCGCCAGGCTGAAGACCTCCGCCTTCATGAAGGAGTACAGGTGCTCGTAGAAGGCGAAGACCTCCCGGTACACCAGGTCGAAGGTCGCCTCGTCCTGGCCGGTGCCGGCCAGCCGCCAGTCGTCGGGAAGCACCCGCACCGACAGGTGTCCGGCGCCGGACCAGTAGCCGAGCGCGTCGTCGGCGTCGTGGCCGAGGGCCGCGGAGCCGGGGAGGTCCACGTCGCACGGCAGGTCACCGGCGTCGGTGGAGAGCAGGACGCGGGCGGTTCCGGCCGCCGCGCCCCGCAGGGTGAACCACCCGCGGCCCGTGGGGTCGGTGTCCAGGACACAGGTGCCCGACCAGGTGCCCGGGCCGTCGCGCCGGCCGTCGCGCCGTCCCGGGCGCAGCCGGACGATGTCGACGTCGGAGCACCGCGCCTCGGGGGAGCGCGCGGACGGGTCGCGCGGCAGGGCCCGGGGGTTGAAGAACTGCCGTACGCCGATCCCCCCGACGGCGGCCGGGCGGCCCCGGACGAAGGACCGCACGAGGACCTCGACGTCGTGGTCCGCGTCGTCCCGGTCCCGGGGGTGCTCCAGGAAGAGACACGCGTCGTCGGCCTGGACGTTGATCTCCTTCTCGCGCAGGTGGACCACCGGGCCGCCGGGGCCGGGGCCGGTGCCCACCAGGTGCAGCGCCTCCCCGGCCGCGGCGTCCGCCGGCATCTCGGCGGGAACCGTCACCAGGCCGCCGGCCAGGGCGTACTCCTCGCCGAGGTAGGCCCGCCGGGGCACCCGGGCCACCAGCCGGCCGCTGTCGGCCGTGCGCAGTTCGAGATCGCCGAAGTCGGCCGGCGAGGGGGGCTCGGCCCCGGCGGTGGACCGGGGGCCGTCCGCCGGGCCGGAGGAGGGCACCGCGGTGATCATGTTGAGGGTGACGTGCTCGTCCGTCACCTCGACGGAGAGGTTGTGCAGCCCGCCGGGGGCCCGGCCGGGTGCGCGGCGGGCCGGGACCAGCAGGCGGCCCGCCGGGTAGGTGCGGGGCTCGTGCGGACGCCAGGGGGCGATGGTTCCGCGCAGCTCCCACCGGCCCGGCCGGTCGGGTGCCTGCGGGGCGGACAGGTGGCTGAGCGAGAACTGCACCACCAGGCCGCCGGACTCCTCGGAGGCCACCACCTCCTTGAGCCGCCGCACGGCCGGGGAGACGGCCGCCCCGTCGAGCCAGGTCAGTCCGTCGTGACCGCTGTCACCGGTGCCGTCCCTGCCGTCGGTGCCGTCCCTGCCGTCGGGGTCATCGGTGACGACGAACTGGTGGACCACGGACCGGCGCAGCCGCGCGCCCAGCCAGTGACCGCCCGGGTCACCGCCGTGACCGGCGTGGTGCCACCTCGGGGGGTGGAAGCCGCGGACGGCCCCGGTGGCCATGTACCCGACGTCGTGGGAGCGTCCGTCGCGCCCGAAGCAGAACTGTCCGACCATGAGGGTCGTGGTCCCGTCGCAGGACGGGTCGACGTCGAAGACACGGGCCCGGTTGACCGTGGTGGCGAGGTACTCGTTGTAGTGCCCCCACATGTCGACGCTTCGCCCGACCACCGGGTCGGCCGTGTCGATGTCGCCCGCGCGGCCCTCGACGCTGACGATCCGCGCGTCGATCGAGAAGTGCCCGTTGCCGGCGAAGTCCTCGCCCTTGGCCGCGTTGAAGGGCCCGTCGGGCGCCGGGGCGCCCGTGCTGTCGAACCTCGCTCCCAGCCGGTCGAGGTGGTCGTGGTACTCGCCGGGCGGGCGGTCGGCCGGGAAGGGCTGCCCGTCCCCGGTGAGCGCCGTGTTCGTCGCCAGGTCGACGAGGCCGCTGCGCGCGCCGGTGGGCAGGTGTGTCGTCGCCGTTCCGCGAAAGTGCAGCCGGGGCAGGTCGAAGACGCTCATGCCGGTTCGTCCGAGCGGCTCGGCCGGGTGGCGGCGAACACGCGGCTGGCCCGCGGCTCGTACCACTCGATCTCGTGCGCGACGTCGATCGCCGACTCGATCGCGCCCTCGATCCACGCGGGTTTCGACGAGCAGTGCTCGCCGGCGAAGAAGAGCCCCTTCTGCGGCCGGGCCGCCTCCCGCCGCTCCGCCTCGCGCAGGGCCGCTTCCTGGCCCCAGCGGACCGTGGCCGCCCCCCAGGACCACGGGCGCGTGCCCCAGGCCCGGCCCGCCACGCCCAGGATCATGCCCGGCCGGCGCAGCTCGGGGTGCATCACACCGAGTTCCTTGGCGACGACCGTGTTGCGCTCCGCCTCGCTCAGCAGGCTGAGCGCGTCGGCGTCCGGCCCGATGCTGTAGCTCGCGAGCAGTACCGCGCCGAGCTCCGGGTCGCCGTCGGCGGGCGGGTAGTAGGTCTGCCGCACGTGCCCGCCGGTGAAGGAGGCGCCTCCGCTGATCCCGTCCTTCTCCCAGAACGCCTCGCGACAGTGGAAGGCTATCTTCGTCGCCGCCCAGTACTTCGTCCGGTGGACGATGTCCAGCTTGTCCTGGTCGAAGCCGGTCAGTTCCATCCGCCTGAGCACCGTGAACGGAATGGTGCACACCACGTAGTCGCAGCTCCTGGTGACGGTTCTGAGGCCCTGGCGAATCCGCAGGGTCACCGCGTCGCCGCGGACGTCGATGCCCACCACCTCCTGGCCGGTGGAGATCCTTCCCCGTATGCGCGAGGCGAGCCGCCGGGGGAGCCCGTCCATCCCGTCGCGCAGCCGCACGATGGTGGAGCTGGTCTCGTCCAGCACGTCGTCCAGGAAACGTTCGAGGCGCGGCGGGCAGGACGAGCGCACCTGGGGATGGTCGGAGAAGAAGGCGTGCAGGTCGATCCGGTTGCCCGCGCTGCCGCACCGGTAGGGCGTCAGGTCGAGGTGGTCGACGAGGTCGAGCAGCTCCACGTCGATCTCCCGGTGGAGCCCGTCGTAGAACTGGCGGGGGGCGATGGCCCTGATGCTGGCGTCCAGCCAGGCTCCGAACAGCAGGGTGTTGTCCCGGTAGTCCCGGTTCGGCAGTCCGGCGGCGAACTCGTCGACCAGGGTTTCGCGCGCGTCGCGCACCCGGAGGTATCCGGAGGAACTGGGCAGGTAGGCGGCGTCGTCGGAGAACAGCGTCCGGAACTCGCACACCTGGTTCTGCAGGCCGAGTTCGGCGATGTAGTGGAGGGTCAGCCGGTGCCCGGCGGGAATCCGCATCGCGCCGAGTTCGGCGAACGGCCCGGCCTGACCACCACCGCCACCACTGCTGCCACCAGCGCTGCTGCCGGGGCCGGTGCGGGTGCCGGGGAAGCGGTGGGTGTGGATGCGGCCGCCGATCTCGTGGCTCGCCTCGATGACCTGGACCTGATGACCGAGGCGTTCCAGCTCGTACGCCGCCACCAGACCGGCGATGCCGGCGCCGATGACGGTGACCTTCTTCGGCCCGTCGTGCGGCCCGTCGTGCGGCCCGGCCTTCGCTGCGGCCTTCGCCCCGTTCATGGCGCCGTCCGGCCCGTCCATCTCCTGCAAGGGTGCCGCCACAGGTTTCCTCCAGTACGCGATGTCCAAGGCCGGGAGCTGTCCTGGATTGACCCAGCGCCTTCCCGGTTGCGGAAGGGCGATGCCGGGGATTGCTCATGGCCATTGTTCGCGCGGTGGCAGCACGCCCATATCCCCCGGCCGCCCCGGGCACGGATGGTTTGCCCGGCCGTCGGCCGACGCGATCGGGTGGGCACGGCGGCGTCATCCCGCGCGAACGCGTGGGGTTTTCCCCGCACCGCCCTCCAGGGTGCGAAGGGGGCCGATGGTGGTGTGCGTGACCGGACGGCCGGGTCCGTGGGCGCCCGTCCCGCCCGTCCCGCCCGGCGGGAACGACGGGAACGACGGGAACGGCGAGGACGGCGAGGACGGCGAGACCGGTGACACCAGACCCCGACGGAGGCGACGTTGACGCGCGTACTGATCGCTACCACACCGGCGCCGGGACACATCGTCAGCATGCTGGAGGTCGCCCGCGAACTGGCCCGGCGCGGCCACGAGGTGCGCTGGTACACCGGCCGGGCCTTCCGGGAACAGGTGGAGCGGACCGGGGCGCGCTTCGAGCCCATGAGCGCCGAGATCGACTTCGGCGGCAGGAGCCGGGAGGAGGCGTTCCCCGGCCATGCCGGGCTGACCGGGATCGCCAGTTTCACGGTCGGCGTCCGGGACATCTTCTACCGGACCGCACCGCGCCAGACGGACGACCTGCTGGCGGTGCTCGAACGGTTCCCGGCCGACTGCGTACTCGCCGACGACATGTGTTACGGCGCGTGCTTCGCCTCCGAGCGCACCGGTCTCCCCCTGGCCTGGCTGAACAACTCGGTCTACATCCTCGGCAGCAGGGACACCGCCCCGCTCGGCGGGGGGCTGCTGCCGAGTTCGTCACCGCTCGGGCGGGTGCGCAACGCGCTGCTCAGGTTCGTCGGCGACCAGGTGGTGATGCGGAACCTGCGCCGGGAGGCCGACCGGGCACGGGCCCGGGCCGGGCTGGGGCGGCTGCGGACGGGCGCCATGGAGAACATCGCCCGCCCGCCGTCCCTCTACCTGATGGGCACCGTGCCGTCCTTCGAGTTCCCCCGCAGCGACCTGCTCCCGGGAACCCACTTCGTGGGCGGGCTCCTCGGCCTTCCCCCGGAGGAGTTCGAGCCGCCCACCTGGTGGGAGGAGCTGCACGACGGCCGGCCGGTGGTGCTGATCACCCAGGGCACCACCGCCAACGACGTCGGCCGGCTGCTCGTCCCCGCCGTCCGGGCACTGGCCGGCCAGGACCTCCTGGTGGTGGTCACCACCGGGAGCGGACTGGACGTCGACCGGCTGCGTCCGCTGCCGGACAACGTCCGGCTGGAGCGGTTCGTCCCCTACCACCACCTGCTGCCGCACGTGGACGTGATGGTGACCAACGGGGGCTACAACGGCGTCAACGCGGCCCTCGCCCAGGGGGTGCCCCTGGTCGCCGCGCCGGGCTCGGAGGAGAACCCCGACGTCGCGGCGCGCGTCGAGTGGGCCGGGGCCGGTGTCGTCCTCAAACGGCGGGCGGTGTCGCAGGCCGCTCTGCGCGACGCGGTGAGCACCGTACTGAACGACGAGCGCTACCGGCGGCGGGCACGCGAGCTGTCCCGGGAGCACCGGAGCCTCGACGCCCCGCGACGGGCCGCCGAGCTCATCGAGTCCATGGCCGATTCCCAGGGCCAGATTTCCACCGGAGGTTTACCCCGTTGAACGTCACGACGAAGACCGGCCTGGCCCAAGCCCCCGAGACGACCATGCCGACGGACCCGGGGCTCTTCGACTGCATGCCGGACCTGCTGGCCGCCGCGCGGGTGGCACCCGTCGTCCGGATTCCCTACCTCGGCCACCACGCCTGGGTCGTGTGCGACCCGGAGCTGGTGCGGGCCGCGCTCACCCACCCCCAGCTGGAGAAGGACATCACCCTGGTCCCCGACTGGATGCGCAGGCCGGGCCTGATGGTGGGATCGCAGCCGCCCCCGGAGTACGCCCGCGCCATGATCATGAGCGATGGTGAGCACCATGCGCGCATCCGGCGGCTGCACGCGCCGGTCCTGAGCCCGCGGAACACCGAGAGGTGGGGCGAGCGGGTCGGCGTCAAGGTCGACGGGTTCCTGGACGAGCTGGAGCAGTCCTCTTCCCGTTCCCGTTCCCGTCCCGGTCCCGGTTCCGGTTCCGGTTCCGGGCAGTCCGCCGAGATCAACGTGGTGACGGACTACACGCACCGGATTCCGCTGGCGTTCATCTCCGAGATGCTCGGCCTGCCCCCCGAGGCGGAGCGGCAGTTGCGCGGCATCACCGACGTCATGCTCTACTCCTCCGACTACCCGGCCCGCACCGAGGCGGTCGGGGCGCTGTTCGGCGCGGTCGAAGGCTGGGTGCGCGACCCGGCCCCGCTGCGCGACGGGGTGATCACGGGTCTGCTGGCCTCCTCCGACGGGCCGGACGCGGCGGTCACCGAGGGCGAGGTCGTCGTCTGGACGCTCGGGATGATCATCACGGGCTACGAGACGACCGGGAGCCTGATCTCCGCGTCGCTGTACGAGGCCCTGCGGCGCCCGGCGGCGCAGCGTCCGCGGTCCGACGAGGACATCGCGGCGTGGGTCGAGGAGACCCTCCGGGTGCACCCGCCGTTCCCGCACCCGACCTGGCGCTTCGCCACCACGGACATCGACCTCGGCGGCTACCTGATTCCCAAGGGCGCCCCGGTACAGGTCAGCATCGCGGCGGCGAACCGGAAGCCGGGCGAGGAGGCCGACAGCTTCACCGCGGACCGGCGGGGACAGGGGCACCTCAGCTTCGGCCTCGGCATGCACTACTGCATCGGCGCCTCGCTGGTCCGCCTGGAGGCACAGATCGCGGTGCGCGGGTTCCTGCGCCGGTTCCCGCACGCGCGGCTGAGCACCGCCACCGCCGTCGAGTGGGAGTCGGAGTGGATGATCCGCCGGATGAGTGTCCTGCCCGCCCTGCTGACCTGAGGACGATGATGGCCCGTACCTGTGAGACCGGTGTCCCGCGCGGCCGTACGGGGCACCCGCCGGCCCCCGGTGCGCCCGGCCCCCCGGGCCGCCGCGCGCCGGGCGTCCGGGGGGAGGGGCGCGGATGAAGGCGCTCGTGCTCGCCGGCGGGTCCGGCTCCCGGCTCCGGCCGATCACGCACACCTCGGCGAAACAGCTCGTGCCCGTCGCCAACAAACCGGTCCTGTTCTTCGGCCTCGAATCGATCGCCGAGGCGGGTGTCCGCGAGGTCGGCATCATCGTCGGCGACCGGGCCGCCGAGATCGAGTCCGCGGTCGGCGACGGCTCGCGGTTCGGCCTGGACGTCACCTACCTCCCGCAGGAGGCGCCGCTGGGCCTGGCCCACGCCGTGCACATCGCCCGGGACTACCTCGGCGACGACGACTTCGTGATGTACCTCGGCGACAACTTCATCGTCGGCGGCATCCGCGCGCTCGTACGGCGGTTCCAGACGGAGCGCCCGGACGCCCAGATCATGCTGGCCCGGGTGTCGGACCCGCGCGCGTTCGGTGTGGTCGAGGTGGACGGCCACGGCCGGGTGATCGCCCTGGAGGAGAAGCCGGAGCGTCCGAAGAGCGACCTCGCGCTGGTCGGCGTCTACCTGTTCACCGCCCGCGTGCACGAGGCCGTGCGCCGGATCAAGCCGTCGGGGCGGGGCGAGCTGGAGATCACCGACGCGATCCAGGAGCTGGTCGACGCGGGCTGCCGGGTGGATTCGGTCGTGGTGTCCGGGTACTGGAAGGACACCGGCAACGTCGCCGACATGCTGGAGGTCAACCGTCTCGTCCTGGACGGCATCGAGGCCGACTGCTCCGGTGAGGTCCACTCCAGCGAGCTGATCGGCCGGGTGGTGATCGAGCGGGGCGCGACCGTCACCGGGTCGCGGATCGTCGGCCCGGTGGTCGTCGCGGCCGGTTCGCGCATCCGCGACTCCTACATCGGTCCGTTCACCTCCATCGACAGCGACTGCGCGGTGACCGACAGCGAGGTCGAGTACTCCATCGTGCTGCGCGGGGCGTCCATCGTCGGGGTGCGGCGCATCGAGCGCTCGCTGATCGGACGCGAGGTCGAGGTGGTGTCGACGCCCGGGATGCTGCGGTCCCACCGCCTGGTCCTCGGCGACCACAGCAAGGTCCAGGTCGTGTCATGAGGGTCCTCGTGACCGGTGGCGCCGGCTTCATCGGCTCGCACTTCGTACGGTCCTTCACCGGCGGGGACGAGGTGACCGTGCTCGACAAGCTGACCTACGCCGGGAACCCGGCGAACCTGGAGCCCGCCGAGGGCCGGTTCGCCTTCGTGCGGGGCGACATCTGCGACGCCGGGCTGCTCGGGGAGGTGGTGCCCGGCCACGACCTCGTCGTCAACTTCGCCGCCGAGTCGCACGTCGACCGGTCGATAGCCGGTGCGGGCGAGTTCGTCCGCAGCAACGTCCTGGGCGTGCAGACCCTCATGCAGGCGTGCCTGGACGCGGGCACCCCGAAGGTCGTCCACGTCTCCACCGACGAGGTGTACGGCAGCATCGAGGCCGGCTCCTGGGACGAGACGGCCCCGCTCGGCCCGAACTCCCCCTACGCGGCGTCCAAGGCCGGTGGCGACCTGATCGCGCTCGCCTACGCGCGCACGCACGGGCTGCCGGTCAGCATCACCCGCTGCGGCAACAACTACGGGCCGTACCAGTACCCGGAGAAGGTCGTCCCGCTGTTCGTCACCCGGCTGCTCGACGGCCTGGACGTGCCGCTGTACGGCGACGGCGGCAACGTGCGCGACTGGATACACGTCGACGACCACTGCCGGGCCGTCCGGCTGGTCGCCGAGCGCGGCGGGGCGGGCGAGGTGTACCACGTCGCCGGGACCGCCGAGCTGACCAACCTGGAGCTGACGGCCCGGCTGCTCGACGCGCTCGGCGCGGGCTGGCGGCGCGTCGAGCGGGTGCCCGACCGCAAGGCCCACGACCGCCGGTACTCCCTGACCGACGGCAAACTGCGGGCCCTGGGCTACGCGCCGCAGACCGCGTTCGAGCAGGGCCTCGCCGGGACCGTCGCGTGGTACACCGCCAACCGCCGGTGGTGGGAGCCGCTGCGGAAGCCCGCCCCGTGACCTGCCCCGTGACCTGCTCCGCGGCCCGCCCCGGCGGGCTCCGGGGCAGGTGTGTGCCAGGGCGTGCGCGGAAAGGGGCGTCGTCCGCCGTCGGCCAGGCGCCCCTTTCCCCGCACGTCCTACGCCTTGAACCGGATCAGGGAGGTCCGGGAGCGGATGCCGAGCTTGCGGTAGATCTGCCGCAGGTGGAACCCGACCGTGTGCGGGGAGATGAACAGGCGGTGCGCGGCCTGCCGGTTGGTGAGTCCGCCGGCCACCAGTTCCGCCACCTTCCGTTCGGTCTTGGTGAGGCTCTCCCAGCCGGAGACGGGGCGCTTCGCGTGCGTCCAGTGCCGGCGCCGCACGCCGAGGCCGCGCAGCCGGGACCGCACGCGGGCGGCGTCCCGTTCGCCGCCGAGCGTGCCGTAGGCGTCCATGGCGCGGTCCAGTTCACCGATCGCGCCCTCGTGGTCGCCCCGGTCGAGGAGGAGGCCGGCGTGGTCCTCGGCCGCCGCGGCCCGCGCCCAGGGGTTGCGGTGCAGGCGGCCCGCCCGGGCCAGGGCGTCCGCGTCCCCTTCGGCGAGCGCCCGGGCGTGCAGGGCCGCGGCGAGCACCGCGGGAACGTCCGGGTTGTGCGCGCGCAGGAGTTCCGTCGCGTCGACCACCATCCGGGCGACGTCCGGCATGTCCGCCGCGAGCGCGCAGCGGACGCACCAGGCCGCGGCGGCCGGGTCCCCCAGGAGGAGTTCGCGCAGCGCGCCGGGGTGCGCCCCGATCTCGGCCAGTGCTTCCATCGCCGCCCGGGGGTCCGCCTGGGCTTCGGCCAGCTGTGCGGTCAGCAGGAGGCGTGCGGCCCACCAGGGGCTGGAGGCGTCGTGCTGGGGGAAGTCCTTCTCCAGGGTCCTGAGGTGTTCCTCGGCCTGGGTCAGCTCCCCCCGGCGCAGTGCGACGAGGGCCAGGACCAGCCATGCCTGCGGGGCGAGCATCGGCACGTACGTCCCGTCCGTGCCGACACCGGCCCTCGCCGCCTCCTCGGCCTCGTCCAGGCGTCCCTGGGCGAGGTGCAGCGGTGCCCGGAGCACGGCCGGGACGGCCGCGGCCAGCGTTCCCGCCTCCGAGGCGGCCGTCCGGGCGGAGCTCCGGACGACGGCTTCGGCCTCCTCGTACTCGTCGGTCCTGGTGAGGGCGAAGGCGAGGAACCAGCGCGGGTCCAGGCGTTGCACGTCCTCGCCACCGCCGTCGAGCGCGACGGCTTCGCGCAGGGTCGCCACCGCGTCGCCCACCCGGCCTTCGCGCCACTGGCCGAACGCGTGGAAGGTCATCGCGCCGACCCGTACGGCCTGGGTGTGCCGGTCGGGTGCGCTGAGGATCTTGCGCGCGCGTCCGGCGGCGGTGCTGTCGCCGGTCAGGTAGGAGGCGGCGAGGTGGGTGATCACGGCCTCGCGGTGCTGGAGTCCGTCCTCCTGGACGGCGAGCGCGTCGCCCGCGGCCCGGCGCGCCATCCGGGTGTTCCCCAGCAGCAGCAGCGCGGTCGACATCGCCGCCTGCAGCGCGGCGATGTCCGCGGCGAACGCCGTCGGCGGCGCGGCGAGGGGCCGCGCGGCCCCGTCGATCGTCTCCTTGGCCAAGGTGATCGCCCGGTCCAGGTCGCCCACCCTGGTGAACGCCTCGACCGCGATCCTCGCGAGGCGCGCGTGTTCGGCCTGCCCGGGGGGCAGCAGCTCCATGCAGCGGGTCGCCAGTGCCGCCGCGGTCGACGGGTCGGCGGCCAGCAGCCGCTGGGAGCCTTCGGCGATGACCCGCAGTTCCTCCGTGTTGCCGGGCCGGGCGATGTGCACCAGTTGGAGGGCGGCGCGTTCGATGCCGTCGGGGCGCGACAGCAGCAGCTCCGCCGCCTGCCGGCGCAGCAGTGCGCACACCGGTGGCGGCACGGAGTCGAGCAGTACCCGCCAGATCGGCTCGCTGCGGAACGCGAGGTCGTACTTGCCGCAGACCAGGAGTCCCCGTTTGACGGCTTCGTCGACCGCGGCGAGCAGGCCGACCGGTGCGTCGCCGAGCATGGCGGACAGGTCCTCCGGCGCGAACGGCGATCCGAGCACCGCGGCCAGCCGGAGCGCCTTCATGGTGGGCTCGGAGAGCGACCGGAGGTCCTTGCGGACCAGTGCGGAGAAGCGTTTCGGTACCTGTGCGGGCAGGCAGACACCGGCTCCGGCCGGGGTGTTGCCGGGTGCGCCGGGCTGTAGTCGCGAGGTGCCGTCGACCACGCAGATGTCGCCGTCCTCCACGAGGCCGCGCACCAGCTCGATCACCGCGCGGGGCGTGCCGTTGACGCTTTCCGCCAGGGCGAGGAGTTCCGGGCCGGGGGCGGCCCTGGTGCAGTCGGTGACCAGTTGCGTCAGCGCGTCGCCGGAGAGCGGGCCCAGCTCCCGTACGGGTTCCACCGGGAGTCGGCCCCAGAGCTTGCCGAAGCAGGTCTTCACCGGTTCGTACGGTGCGGTGTCGCCGTCCGGGGTGAAGGCGAGCAGCCAGAGGATCGGGCGGCCCCTGAGGGCCACGACGAGGTCGCACAACGCCGTCAGGGCGGGGAGGTCCGCCAGGTGCAGGTCGTCGAGCGCGACGACGGTGCGCAGGTGTTCCGTGTCCTCGCGCAGCCGGACCCGGGCCGCCTCGATCACGCAGGACGCGCCCGGGACGGGAAATCTCTCCCCGGCGGCGCCCGGCAGGTGGGGGTGGGTGCCGGCGGGTCCCCGGGCCGCCCGGGGGGCGGTGTCGGGACCGGGCGGGACGCCGTTGACGACCGCGAAGCCGTTCCTGTCGGCGATGCCGACGGCTTCCACGAGAAGGCGGGTCTTGCCCGCGCCGGGCTCCGCCTCCACCAGGAGGACCTTGCTCCGTCGGGCGCTTGCCACGCCGTGCAGGTTCGTATCTATCTGTGCCAGCTGTTGTTCCCGGCCGCGCACCTGCGGCAACGATCGTGTGTGGGGACCCATGACGCTCCGTATCGTGTTTCGAGGGGAGGGGACCACTGGGATTTCCGGGTGGGTGTCAGCCGGGTCGATGGTCAGGCCGGCGCCTCACCGCCGCCCGGTTCGCGTCGGACCTGGTGCCGGCCCCGGGGTGGACGCGGGAGCGGCGCTCCGCCGACGGTCGTGGTCACGGATGCGGGTACGGGTGCGGGTGCAGTCGTGGATGCGGATGCGGATGGTGCCGCAGTGCATGCGGTGAACACGGTTGCGAACGCGCAGACACCTGCGGGGGAGGTGGTCGTCCGTCGGCTCACTGACTCGCGCAAGAGTGAACTCACTTCCGTCTGCCTTCGGGTGCCGCCCCGGCGGACTCGTGCGACAGGGGGCACCCGGACGCACCGTGCGGCGGCGATCTACTCCCGCCGATTATCCGTCCGGCATCAGTCCCGTGTCAGGTACATCAAAGACTCTCCTCGATTGCGCAGCAGTGCGGGGAAGGTCATGAGCGAGGAATTCCCCGCAGGCCGGGCAGTATCCGCCCCAGCGTCGCAGAAGCCGGGCGGTGTACACCCGTCATCCACCTGAAAAGTTCGGCCGCGCATCGCCCCCGGCGACCTGACAAGGAGTCTGCGGAGCGGACGTCATGGAGGTGTTGTGGAGAACCCGCTGATCAGGGGGACGGGTCGTGAACCGTGCCGCCTGCCGCTCGATGGAGTGGCCTTCCCCCTTGCTTTAAAGCGGACGCTCTCCCCGGAGCAACGGTTCCACGGCGGGAGTGAGATGGGTCACAACACCTGACGATCATTCCGCGCGCCGGTGTGCATTCCTCATCGGGCGAATGTGCGGACCGAATCCGCCACCGGTCAATTGGACTGCACCCATTCGTGGTCGCCGTGATCCCGGAAATCTCCCGCCCCGCTTGCCGCCCCGGCCGCCCCGGCGCCTGGTTCAAGCCACGCGGCGCCCGTCGACGGTCTCGCGGACCCGGCCGGACCGTCTGACGGAGAGTCCATTGCTCGTTCGCGCCAGCGACCAGGGGTACGACCGGTTCCGACACGCAGCAAGCCCACCCGTCCTCACACCAGCAGAGAACTACCGAACGCCAACCGTGACAAGACCGGCTAACAAAGCACTAATGGTGTGGAGCGGCGGGCGCCGTCGACGCGGGCGCGACACTCCTGCCCGGCCCCCTCCTCCGTCCATACTGGGCGGACGGCGCCCGCCCCCCGGACCCGCCCGCCAGCCTGCCGAGGAGATTCCGTTGAGGATGCTGATCAACAGTCCGCAGACCGTGGTCGCCGACGCGTTGCGCGGAATGGCCGCCGCCCACCCCGAGCTGGACGTCGACGTGGCGGGCCGTGTCGTCGTGCGCCGGGACGCGCGGGAGGGCGGACGGGTCGGGGTGGTGTCCGGGGGCGGCTCCGGGCACGAGCCGCTGCACGCCGGGTTCGTGGGGTACGGGATGCTGTCGGCCGCCTGCCCCGGGGAGGTGTTCACCTCGCCCGTGCCCGATCAGATGCTGCGTGCCGCCGCCGCCGTGGACGCGGGCCGGGGGGTCCTGTTCGTCGTCAAGAACTACACCGGGGACGTGCTGAACTTCCAGATGGCCGCCGAACTCGCCGAGGAGGACGGCCTGCGGATCGAACGGGTCCTCGTCGACGACGACGTCGCGGTCACCGACAGCCTCTACACGGCCGGGCGGCGCGGGACCGGGGCGACCCTGTTCGTGGAGAAGATCGCCGGGGCCGCCGCGGAGGAGGGCGCTCCGCTGGAGCGGGTCGCGGCGCTGGCCCGGCGCGTCAACGACTCCTCGCGCAGCTTCGGGGTGGCACTGAGCGCCTGCACCACCCCCGCGAAGGGCAGCCCGACCTTCGACCTCCCGGACGGGGAACTGGAGTTGGGGGTCGGCATCCACGGCGAGCCGGGCCGGGAGCGGCGGGCGACGATGACGGCCCGGGAGATCGCGGAGTTCGCCGTCGGGGCCGTCCTGGAGGAGCTGGCGGAGGTGGGCCCGCCCGGTGGACCGGTGCTCGTGCTGGTCAACGGGATGGGCGCGACCCCGCTGCTGGAGCTGTACGGGTTCCACGCGGAGGTGGCGCGCATCCTGGGCGAGCGGGGGGTGCCGGTGGCACGGGCGCTCGTCGGGAACTACGTCACCTCGCTCGACATGGCCGGGTGTTCGGTGACGCTGTGCCGCGCCGACGAGGAGTTGCTGAGGCTCTGGGACGCACCCGTCCGGACCGCCGCGCTCCGCTGGGGGCGCTGACCGGGCCGCTGAACGTAAGGTGGCGCGGGGACTGGCCAGGCGGATGTGAGGCGAGGAGATCCGGTGCGTGACGCAGACTTCTTCCGGCGCTGGATGGCGACCGCCGCGACCGCGGTGGAACGCGAGGCGGACCGGCTGACCGAGCTGGACTCCGCCATCGGCGACGCCGATCACGGCAGCAATCTGCTCCGTGGCTTCACGGCGGTACGGGCCGCCCTGGAGGAGCATCCCCCGGCCGCACCGGGCGCGGTGCTCCAACTGGCCGGGCGGACCTTGATCTCGACGGTGGGCGGCGCCTCGGGACCGCTGTACGGGACGCTGCTGCGGCGCACCGGCAAGGAACTCGGCGAGGACGCCGAGGTCTCCGACGAGGAACTGCGCAAGGCCCTGTACGCGGGGGTGGGCGCGGTGGCGCAACTGGGCGGCGCGGCGCCGGGCGACAAGACGATGCTGGACGCGCTGGTCCCGGGCGTGGCCGGGCTGAGCACCTCGTACCGGGCGGCCGGGGAGGCCGCGGAGAACGGCGCGCGGGCGACGGTGCCGCTGCGGGCGCGCAAGGGCCGGGCGAGTTACCTCGGCGAGCGCAGCGTCGGGCACCAGGACCCGGGGGCGACCTCGGCGGCGCTGCTGCTCGGGGCGCTCGCGGACACGGCGGAGCGCGGCGACGCGACGGACACCGCCGCCGCCGGGGACGGCGCCCGGTGACCGGGCCGGCGGTGGACCCGGTGACCGGGCCGGCGGTCGGCATCGTGCTGGTGTCGCACAGCGCGCGCGTCGCAGAGTCGGTGGCGGAGCTGGCGCGCGGCCTGGCGGCCGGGGGGCCACAGGTCCCGCTGGCCGCGGCGGGCGGCACGGCGGACGGCGGGCTCGGCACGAGCGCGGAGCGGATCGTCACCGCCGCGCGGGAGGCGGACCGGGGCGCCGGGGTCGTGCTCCTGGCGGACCTGGGCAGCTCGGTGCTGACGGTGAAGGCGCTGCTGCTGGACGAGGAGCTCCCGGCGGGCTCCCGGCTGGCGGACGCCCCGTTCGTGGAGGGCGCGGTGGCGGCGGTGGTCGCCGCGTCCGCCGGATTCCCGCTGACCGGGGTCCTGTCCGCCGCCGAGGAGGCGTACACGTACCGGAAGGTGTGACCGGAAGGTGTGACCGGAAGGTGTGACCGGAAGGTGTGAGCCGGGCCGCCGCCCCGGGCCCGCGCGTGCGCGCCCGGCCCCGGGGCGGGGTGGTCAGCGGCCCCGCAGGGTCTCGGTCTCCCGGCGCTCCCGCTTGGTCGGGCGGCCCGCGCCACGGTCGCGGATGCCGACCACGGCGGCTTCGACCGGGGTGGGCGGCGGCGGGCTGTTGTCGATGAGACACTCCGCCGCGACCGGCGCGCCCACCCGCTTGGCCACGGGCCGCCGTACGACGACGATCCGCTCCCGGCCCGCGTGGAAGAGCCGCACCTCGTCACCGGCCCGCACCGGCTGCGCGGGCTTCGCGCGTTCCCCGTTGACCTTCACATGGCCCGCCCGGCAGGCGGTCGCCGCGGTCGAGCGGGTCTTCGTCAGACGCACCGACCAGATCCACGCGTCCACCCGCACCGTCCCCGGATACACACCCGCGTCCGCACCCGTACCCGTGCCCGCAGCCGTGCCCGTACCCGTCACCTCATCAGCCATGCCCCGACTCTAGTGCTGTGACCGGAAAGGTTCACCGGCCCTCGACGCCCGGCACGGCGCCTCGCCGCGTTGTCGGACCACGCAAGTACATCCAGTACAAGCCGTGACCCTCCGCCTTGCGATGCGCTCGGCATCCGAAGGATCAAGGCAAGAGCCGAGACGAAGTGAGCGCAGCGAACGCAGTCGCACCGGACGCCGCGGGCCTACCGGCAAACCTTTCCGGTCACAGCACTAGCGAGACGGCCCGGCCGGGACGGAACGGCTTTTCGGCGTATGCGACAGCACGCATGGCATCTGCCATGCACATCGGCTGAAAAGAATTGCATATGCGGGACAGATGCCCCTACCTTGTCGCACATGCAGTCCTACACCATCGGGCAGGCGGCGCGCCTGCTCGGCGTCAGCCCGGACACGGCACGCCGCTGGGCCGACGCCGGCCGGGTCGCGACCCACCGCGACGAGGGCGGGCGCCGGCTGATCGACGGCCGGGCCCTGGCCGCCTTCTCCATCGAGGTGGGGCAGGGCGCCCACGCCGAGGACGGGGAGCCGTACACCTCGGCGCGCAACGCCTTCCCCGGCATCGTCACCGCCGTCAAGCTCGGCGACGTGGCCGCCCAGGTCGAGATCCAGGCGGGCCCCCACCGGCTGGTCTCCCTGCTCACCCGGGAGGCCGTCGAGGAACTCGGGCTGGAGGTCGGCATGCAGGCCACCGCCCGGGTGAAGTCCACCAGCGTGCACATCGACCTCACCTGAGGCCCACGGCCGGGGCCCGGGGCCCGCTCCCGGAGCATCCCCGGGGCGCCGGGGCCCCGCCCGTCGGCGTCACCGCGCATCCCGCACGTCACCGCCCGCTCCGCCCGTCACCGGCGCGGGTCATCACCGCGCGGAACCGGCACCCGGCCGGCCGCCGACCCGACCGAGGAGCAGTACGCCCATGTCCCCGATCCTGACCCCCCGCCGGGCCGCCGCCGTACTGGCCACGGCGCTGCTCATCCCGCTGGCGGCCTGTGGCAGCGGCGAGAAGAAGCCGGCCGCCGGACCGGCCGCGGGCGCCACCGGCTCCGCCCCGGCCACCACCGGGCCCCAGGCCGCGAACCTCACCGTCCTCGCCGCCTCCTCCCTCACGGACGTCTTCAGGACGGCGGGTGCCGCGTACGAGAAGGCCCACCCGGGGACGAAGGTCACCTTCTCCTTCGCCGGTTCGCAGGAGCTGGCCGCGCAGGTGAAGCAGGGCGCCCCCGCCGACGCGCTGGTCACCGCCGACACCAAGACCATGGACGGCCTCAAGGCCGAGACCAACGACGCCTCGGTCATCGCCAGGAACCGTCTGGTCATCGCCACCGGCAAGGGCAACCCGTTCAAGATCGCCGCTCTCAAGGATCTCGCGGACACCAAGCTGAAGGTCGTCCTGGCCGCGCCCGAGGTGCCGGTCGGCCGGTACAGCAAGCAGATACTCGACGCCCAGAAGATCGAGGTGAAGCCGGTCTCCCAGGAGGCCAACGTCCGCGCCGTGCTGTCCAAGGTCGAGCTGGGCGAGGCCGACGCCGGGCTCGTCTACAAGACGGACTCCGCCAAGTCCGGGGACAAGGTCGTCACCGTGGACATCCCGGACGAGCAGAACGCCGTGGCCTCCTACCCGGCCGCCACGCTCAAGCAGTCCAAGAACGCCGAGGCCGCGAGCGCGTTCGTGGCCTGGCTGAGCACCCCGGAGGCCCAGAAGATCCTCCAGGACGCGGGCTTCCAGAAGGCGTAGCGAAGGCCGCGCCCCGGCGACCGGGGCGCGGCGGGCCGGGGGAGCCTCCGCCGGGGCCGGGGCCAGGAGGCGCCCGGCCCACCCGGCCCGCGCCCCGGCCGTCTCCCGTACTCCTCCGCCCCGCCCCGATCACGGCCACGATCACGGCCACGACCGCCTTCGCGTCGCCCCCAGCCAGGAACCCTCATGAGCAGACTCCGTCCCCGCACCACCCGGCCCCCCGTGGCCCTGGCGATCCCCGCGCTGCTCGCCGTCGCGTTCCTGCTGCTGCCGCTCGTCGGCATCCTCAGCCGCACCCGGTGGGACGAGATCGGCACGCACCTGACCAGCCCCGGCGTGGTCCAGGCACTGCAACTGTCGCTGCTGGTGTCCTTCTGGGCCCTGGGGCTCTCGCTGGTCCTCGGGGTGCCGCTGGCCTGGCTGCTGGCGCGGGTGGACTTCCGGGGCAAGGCGGTCGTCCGCACGCTCGTCCTGCTGCCGATGGTGCTGCCGCCGACCGTCGGCGGTGTGGCCCTGCTGCTCGGGTTCGGCCGGCGCGGGCTGCTCGGGCCCTGGCTGGAGGAGACCTTCGGGGTCACCCTGCCCTTCCACACCTCCGGCGCCGTCGTCGCGGCCACCTTCGTCGCCATGCCGTTCCTCGTCATCAGCCTGGAGGGCGCGCTCGGCGGCCTCAAGCAGAGCTACGAGGAGACCGCCGCCTCCCTCGGCGCCCCGCCGGTCCGGGTGTTCTTCACGGTGACCCTGCCCATGGTCGCCCCCGGCCTGGTCGCGGGCGCCGCGCTGACGTGGGCCCGCGCGCTCGGCGAGTTCGGCGCGACCATCACCTTCGCCGGGAACCTGCCCGGCACCACCCAGACCCTCCCGCTCCAGGTGTACCTGCTGCTCCAGGACTCCCCCGAGGCCGCCACCTCCGTCTCGCTGCTGCTCCTCGCGATCGCCATGGCCGTACTGATCGCCCTGCGCGGCCGGTGGACGGGCACCCCGGCCGCCGCCCGTACGGCACCCGGGACGCCGCCCGCCGCCGAGGAACCCGCGCCGCCGGTCCCGGCTCCCGCCGGGCGGGCGGGGGCCTCGGCCCCGCCCCACGACGGCGGGCGGTGGCCCCTGCACGCCACCGTCACCGGTTTCAACCGGCTCACCCTCGACGCCGGGCCGGGCACCACCATCGCCGTCGTCGGCGAGAACGGGGCCGGGAAGACCACCCTGCTGCGCGCCCTGCTGGGCCTGACCCCGCGGGCCCACGCCGTGCTCCGGCTCGGCGGCGTCGATGTCACCGCCCTGCCCCCGCACCGGCGCCAGGTGGCCTGGGTCCCGCAGGACGGCGCGCTCTTCCCCCACCTGAACGCCCTGGCCAACACCGCGTACGGGCTGCGGGCCCGCCGGGTGCCGCGCGCCGAGGCCCGGCGGGAGGCGCAGGCGTGGCTGGACCGGCTCGGCGTCGGCCACCTCGCCCGGCGCAGGCCCGCGCAGCTCTCCGGCGGCCAGGCGCAGCGGGTCGCGCTGGCCCGCGCGCTCGCCGCCAGGCCCCGGCTGCTGCTGCTGGACGAGCCGCTGGCCGCCCTCGACCAGACGACCCGGGCCCATGTCCGGCACACCTTGCGCACCCACCTGGCCGGCTTCGGCGGGGTCTGCCTCATCGTCACGCACGACCCCGTGGAGGCGGTGTCGCTGGCCGACCGGATACTCGTCCTCGACGGTGGCCGCACCCTCCAGGACGCCCCGGCCGCCGAGGTGACCCGGCATCCGCGCTCCCCGTGGGTGGCCCGGATGCTGGGGCGCAACGCCTGGCCGGGCACCGCCTCGGCGGGCGGGCTCGTGCTCGCCGGCGGGGGCCGGCTGGTGGTGGCCGAAACCCTGCCCGAGGGGACGGAGGCGCTCGCGATCATCGCCCCCGAGGCGGTCTCGGTCCACCGTGACCGGCCGGGCGGCAGTCCGCGCAACGTCTGGCCGGGCACCGTACGGGAGATCACCGCGCTCGGCAGCAGGCTGCGCGTGCTGGTCGGTTCGGCCGGGGCCCCCGACCTGGTCGCGGAGATCACCCCGGAGGCCGCCGTCGAACTGGGCCTCGTCGACGGCGCCGAGGTGTGGACCAGCGTGAAGGCCACCGAGGTCACCCTGGTCCCGCTCTAGGCGTGTTGCCTCGGGAGGTCGGTGACGCGCGGCAGGTCTTGAACATGGCGGAGGTCTCCGGTGTCTTCCGGCGGCGCGCGAACGCGTTCTTCGCCGGGCACGGGATCACCGTCGACCGTGTCCGCACAGCGTCGTCCCGTCACGGTCGAGCGCCCCGGGCGGCGCGGAGGGCGGGTGAGGCCGGCCAGGCGCGGCGGCCGTGAGCAGGGGAGGCCCAGACGGCCGTGCGGGCCGGATGCCGCCGCCCGAGGTAAGGAACCCTGCCGGGAGCCTTGACTGTGACCCGTCAAGCGCTATGGTCCGGACCAAGTGGTGTGACGATGGCCCCGGGGTTCCCCCGGCAGCCGGTGCCACACGGCCGCCGCCCCGGTGCGCCCGTCGTCCCCGCCCTGTGCTCCTCCCCCTACTCCAAGGAGCTGACATGCAACGAAGCAGGTTACTGGCCGTCACCCTCGGCGCGGGCATCGCCCCGCTCCTGGCGGTGTCGCTGCCGGCCGGCACGGCGAGTGCGCACGGGTACATCTCGTCGCCGCCGAGCCGCCAGGCGCAGTGCGCGGCCCGCACCGTCCCGTGCGGTGACATCAAATACGAACCGCAGAGCGTGGAAGGACCCAAGGGCCTGCGCAGTTGTAGCGGGGGCAACGCCCGCTTCCGCGAACTCGACGACGACGGCAAGGGCTGGCAGGTGACCACGGTCAGCCGGACGGCCACCTTCAACTGGCGGCTGACCGCGTCGCACGCCACCAGCACCTGGCAGTACTACGCCGGCGGGGTGAAGGTCGCCGAGTTCAACGACGGTGGGGCCAGGCCCGGTTCATCGGTCACGCACTCGGTGAACTTCGGCGGTGTCAGCGGACGGCAGAAGGTGCTCGCCGTGTGGAACATCGCCGACACCGCCAACGCCTTCTACGTCTGCGTGGACCTCGACATCCGCTGACGCGACGCGACCGCCGGCGCCCGTGCGGCCGTCGGCGCGAGCCACGCTGCGGCAGCCGTCCGCCCGCCCGGGCCGACAGGGCCCGGGACGGGCACGCACCCGCCACCCCGGCGAGCCCCCGCCCGATCGGTTCCGCGGGGCACGGGGCGGCCCGGTGTCCGGCGCGCATCACCTCGACGCGCGCCGGACACCACACCGCCGGTTCAGGAACCGGAAGCGACCGGGAGCACGGGGAGCACGGGGAGTACGGCGACCGGCACGGTCGCCCCGTAGCGGACGGCGAGCCTGTCGTGGCGCGTGGCCACGGCACGGTGGCGCTTGAGCCGCTCGACGCCGCACCCGACCGTCGGCCGCGCCACCGACCTGTCCGGACAACACGCCCAGGCCCTGTCGCCAAGGCCCCGGCCGGCCGGTGTTCAGGCGGCGGGCTGCGGGACGGCGAACTCGCACCACACGCACTTGCCGCCGCCCCGGGGCTCCACGCCCCAGTCGTCCGCGAGCCGGTCCACCAGCATCAGCCCGCGCCCCGACACCGCCCAGTCGCCCGCCTCGCGCCGCTGCGGCAGGGCGCTGCTGGTGTCCTCGACCTCGATCCGGATGCGTCCCTCCGCCGTGAGCCGCAGGCAGACCTGGCCGCCGCCGTCGGTGTGGACGAGGACGTTGGTCATCAGTTCGTCCGCCGCCAGCTCGATCTCGTCGGCCTGCTCCCACGCGCCCCAGGCGGCCACCGCCGCGCGGATCAGGTGCCGGGCCAGGGCGGGGGCGTCCTGGTCCCCGGGGGCCAGCCGCTGGCGGAGCGGGCCGCCGCCGCGCGGGACGGGGGTGCCGCGGCGGCGCAGCAGGAGCAGGGCCATGTCGTCCCCGGCGCCCGCGTCCCCGACCAGGCCGCACAGGACGTCGGCGAGCTCCTCGACGTCGGCCGGGCCGGTCCGGGCCGCCTCCAGGAGGGCGCGCATACCGGCGTCGAGGTCGCCGTCGGCCCGTTCGACCAGGCCGTCCGTGCAGAGCAGCAGGCTGTCCCCGGGGTGGAGTTCTAGGCTGGTGACGGGGTAGCCGGTGCCCGTGCCCGGCAGGTCGCGCGGTGGTGTCCCCAGCGGGAGGCCGCCCGCGATCTGGACGCGGTGGCAGCTGCCGTCGCCGCGCCGCACGACGGGTTCCAGGTGGCCGGCGCGGACCAGTTGGAGCATCCCGGTGGTGAGGTCCACCTCGGCGTAGGTGCAGGTGGCGACCCGTCCCGTGGCCAGTTCGCAGAGGAAGGCCGAGGCCCGCGCCATCGCCGTGCCGGGGGTGTGCCCCTCGATGAGGTAGGCGCGCAGGACGATCCGGAGCTGGCCCATGACGGCCGCCGCGTCCGTGTCGTGGCCCTCGACGTCGCCGGTCATCACCCCGACCCGGCCCTCCCCGAGCGGGATCACGTCGTACCAGTCGCCGCCGATGTCCCGCCCCAGGCCCGAGGCCCGGTAGCGTACGGCGATCCGCGCGCCCGCCACCTCCGGTATCCGGCGCGGCAGCAGGGTCCGCTGGAGCCCCTCCGCGAGGTCGTGCTCCTGTTCGAAGAGGATGGCGCGCTGGAGGCTCTGCGCGATGCCCCCGGCGAGGGCCATCAGCAGGGTGCGGTCCTCGGCGGTGAAGTCGGCGTCCCGCGCGTAGAGCAGGCCGAGCGCGCCGATGGACCGGCCCTGGGCGATCAGCGGCAGGTAGACGCCGCTGCGCACGTCGAGCGGTTCGATGTAGGGCCACAGTGGCGGGTAGCGGCCCTGGAACTCCTCGCGCGAGGCGAGGAAGACGGGCCGCATGGTCCGTACGGCCTCGCTCATGGGGTACTGCTCGTCGATGCGGGTGTACTCGATCTCGGGCCGGTAGGAGCCCAGCCTGCCCTCCGCGGCCAGGCGGACCCGGCCGCCGTCGACGACGCCGAGCATCACGCTGACCGCGCCGAGGTGGCCGAGGGCCTCGGGGTCCTTGAGGACGTCGGTGACCTCGCTGACGGTGCGGGCGTGGGCCAGGATGGCCGTGGTCCGTTCGACGACGCCGGTCATCCGCCGTCCCTCGGCCCGCTCGCCGTCCCCGGCGCCGTCGCCGCTTCCTGTCCCGGTCCCGGGCGGGGAGCCGTGGTCGTGGGCGGCGTCGCGGAGGATGCCGATGACCCGGTGGGGGCGGTCGTCCGGGTCCCGCAGGACGTGTACCTGGACGTGGGTCCAGGAGGAGGAGCCGTCGCGGCGCAGGCTGCGGAAGTAGGCCCCGTAGTGGGTGCGTCCCTCCTTGAGGGCCTGTGCGATCCGTTCTTCGAGCCGGGCCTGCTCGGCCGCCGGGATGCGCTGGCGGAGCCCGGCGGCGGTCCCGTCGAACTCGTCCGGGCGCAGGTCGAGGACCTCAAGGGCGGTGGGGTCCAGGTGTATCCGTCCGCTGTCGAGGTCCCAGTCGAAGGTACCCATGCGGTTGAGCGCCAGACTCGTGTCCGGCCGTGCGGGCCAGTCGACCTCGGGGTCTTCTCCCCTGTGGGCCATGGGGTCAGGGTCTCACTCTTCGCCCTGCGGCGGCGATCCGGACCGGCGGCGGACCGCCTGGCCACCCGGCTCCGACGCACCCGTCCTTCCTGGCATCACCGCAGGTCAGAGCCTTCTTATAGGTAATGACAACGGTCCCCGTTGCAGCCTTTGCCGATCTCGCCGAGGTGCGCTTCACTTCACGCGACGGGACCGACGGAACCGACAGACGGGGGACGTGATGAGCCGGCAGGACCAGGCGCACGACAGGGCGCACGATCACGCGCACGACCACGACGAGAAGCCCGGCGGTGGCCACGGCCACAGCCACGGTCATGGCCACGGCGGCCACAGCCACGGGGTCTCCGCCGACGCCGACCGCCGCTGGCTGGGCATCGCGCTGGGCCTGATCGTCGGGTTCATGGCGATCGAGGTGGTCATCGGGGTGATGGCCAACTCGCTGGCGCTGATCTCCGACGCCGCGCACATGATGACCGACGCCGTCTCGATCGTCCTCGCCCTGATCGCGATGCGGCTCGCCGCCCGTCCGGCGCGGGGCGGGTTCACGTACGGCCTCAAGCGCGCGGAGATACTCTCGGCGCAGGCCAACGGGCTGACCCTGCTGCTGCTGGCGGTCTGGCTGACGTACGAGGCGGTGGAGCGGCTGCTCGACCCGCCGGCCGTGGAGGGCGGGCTGGTCCTGGTGACGGCGCTCGCGGGCATCGTCGTCAATGTGGCCGCCGCCTGGTGCATCTCGCGGGCGAACCGCTCCTCGCTCGCCGTCGAGGGTGCCTACCAGCACATCCTGAACGACCTCTTCGCCTTCATCGGGACCGCCGTCGCCGGTCTGATCGTGCTCACCACCGGCTTCGTGCAGGCCGACGCGATCGCGACCCTCGTGGTGGTGGTGCTGATGGTCAAGGCGGGCTACGGGCTGGTCCACGCGTCCGGCCGGATCTTCCTGGAGGCGGCCCCGGCCGATGTGGACCCGGACGCGGTCGGTGACCGGCTGGTGGGGCACCCGCCGGTCACCGAGGTGCACGACCTGCACATCTGGACCATCACCTCGGGCCAGGCGGCGCTCTCCGCGCACGTGCTCGTGGAACCGGCGGGCGACTGCCACGCCGTCCGCCGCGACCTGGAGCGGATGCTCGACAAGGAGTACGGGATCACCCACACCACCCTCCAGGTCGACCACGCGCAGGACGCGCTGCTCACGCTCGGGCGCGCGGGCGAGGAACCGTCCGGGGGCCACTGCTCGGACGCCCACGGCCCGGTCCACCGGGAGGGCCCGCACGACCACTGAGCGGTGGCGGCAGCGGGCGCCCCGGTGGCCGCCGTCCGGCGGACGGCGGCCACCGGGGCGCCCGAGAGTTCCCGTGCGGAGCGTGCGGGGTATGCGGGGCGTGCGGGGTTCCACGACCATGGTTCCATGACGCACAAGCGGAGCGCCGGGCTGCTGCTGTTCCGCCGTACCGGCGGCGAGGACCTCGTGGAGGTTCTCCTCGGGCACATGGGCGGGCCCCTGTGGAGCACGCGGGACGCGGGCGCCTGGGCCATCCCCAAGGGGGAGTACGGGCCGCGGGAGACCCCCCGCGACGCGGCCCGCCGGGAGTTCGCCGAGGAGACCGGGCTGCCGCCGCCGGAGGGCGACCACCTGCCGCTGGGCGAGGTACGGCTGTCCAGCGGGAAGCTGGTGACGGTCTGGGCGGTGGAGGCGGAGCTCGACCCGGCGCTGATGGTGCCCGGGACCTTCACGATGGAGTGGCCGCCGCACTCGGGCACGGTCCGGGAGTTCCCGGAGCTGGACCGGGTGGCCTGGTTCGCTCCCCCGGCGGCCCGCGCCCTGCTGACGAAAGGTCAGATCCCGTTCCTGGAGCGGCTGCTGGCACTGCTGGAGGGTTGACCCTCCCTTGGCTTGCCAACGAACCCCGCCCGCGGGGACATTGCACCTATGGCGAACGTCGTGCTGGTGGGAACCCTGGACACCAAGGGTGTCGCGTACGGCTGGCTGCGCGAGAGGCTGCTGCGCGCCGGCGTCGAGGTGGTACTGGTCGACGCGGGGATCAGGGGCGAACCCCGGGTGCCCGCCGACGTGTCGCGTGACGAGGTGGCCCGCGCGGCGGGAACCGAGCTGGCACGGGTGCGCGCCGCCGACCGGGACACGGCCGTGGCCACGATGGCCCGGGGCGCGGAGGCGGTCGTCCTGCGGCTGCACGCCGAGGGCCGGCTCCACGGGGTGCTCGCGGTCGGGGGCGGCGGCGGCACCGCCCTCGCCACCCGGGCGATGCGGGCCCTGCCGCTGGGGGTGCCGAAGCTGATGGTCTCGTCCGTGGCCTCCGGGGAGGTGGCCCCGTACGTCGGCTCCTCGGACCTCACGATGATGCACAGCGTGGTGGGGGTGACGGGGATCAACCGCGTCTCCGCGCCGGTCCTGGCCAACGCGGTGGAGGCGGTGGCCGCGATGGCCAAGGCGTTCGCCCGGTCCTCCCTGCGCGGCGGGCCCCCGGCCCGGCCGGGCGCGGGCAGCCGTCCGCTGATCGCGGCGAGCGTGGCGGGCGTGACCACGGCCGGGGTGGACGCGGCCCGGGACCGGCTGACCGCGCTCGGCTACGAGGTCCTGGTCCTCCACACCGGCGGCGCCGGCGGGCGCACCCTGGAGGCCCTGGCGGGCCAGGGGGTCTTCGCGGGCGTCCTGGACCTCACGCTCGACGAGCTCGCCGACGACCTGTGCGGGGGCGCCCGCACCGCGGGCCCCGGCCGGCTCAGAGCCGCCGGACGGGCCGGGGTGCCCCAGGTGGTGAGCCCGGGGGCGCTGGACATGGTGCGGTTCGGCCCGCTGGAGACCCTGCCCGAACGGGCCCGGTACCGGCGGGTGCGCATCCACGACGCGTCCGTCACGATGACCCGCACCACCGAGGCGGAGTGCGCGGAACTCGGCCGCCGGGTGGCCGCCAGACTCCGGGCGTCGAGGGGTCCCACGGCCGTCTGCGTGCCGCTGCGCGGGCTGTCCACGCTCGGCGCGCCGGGCGGGCCGTACCACGATCCCGCCGCGGACCGGGCCCTGTTCGCGGCGCTGCGCGACGGGCTGCGGGGCAGCGCGGCCCGGCTCTACGACTACGACACCCACATCAACGACCCGTCCTTCGGCCGGGCCGCCGCCGACCGGCTGCACGCCATGATCGGTGCGCAACGGGCGGTCGCCTGAGGACGACGGTACGGGGCCCCGGGACCGGGCCGTGGCCCCGGGCAGCCTACGAGGGGACGCGGCCGGGCGGGTTCACGTGGCGTCGCGGAGCGGGACGGGTGCGCCGGGCAGACGGATCACGGCACGGCCCCCGTCGAGGTCGACACGGGAGTGGGGCGGGGCGCCGTCCTCCTCGTCGTCACGCATGACGAGGGCGCTCTGCCGCTCCTTCAGCTCGTTCTGCTTGCCCGGCGAGAAGCTGGCGTGCAGTTGCTCGAAGCCGGTGGAGGAGATCTGGCCCTGCCGGCCGTTCCACCGCCACGGCAGCATTCCCGCGCGGCCCGCACGGACCAGCGCCAGATCGAGGAAGGCCATCGCGGTGAGCAGGATGGCCAGCCCCGGCAGGGTCATGAAGATGACGAAGCCCATGGGCCGACCGTAGCCGACGCCCCCGCCGGGCAGTACCCCCGGGGCCCGCCCACCCCCGCCCACCGACGCCCACCGATGACACCGCGCCCGGTTCCTCTCCCTTTCTCCTCCCTTCCCCCTCCTCTTCCCCTTTGCCTGGTCCTTTCAGCGGTCGCTTCGGGGAGCGGTCGCGGGCCGCCCCGGGGGCCGTGGTCGCGGTCCTCCCCCGGTCCCGTCCGCCGGGTGGACGAAGCCCGTCCGGGGGCACTCCTTAGACTGTGGCTCCTTCCGCCCGTCCGCCTCCCGCGCACCGACCGGTCGTCCGCGCCGCACCCCGAGGACGTGAACACCTCCTTGACCTCCCACATACCCGCCGGCCTGCGCCGGTGGCCCGTATGGCCGGTACCGGTCCTGTGGACGCTGGCTCTCGGCCTCTGGGGGATCTCCCGGCAGGACAGCGTGTGGCGGGACGAGGCGGCGACCTGGCAGGTGGCCCTGCGCTCGACGGGCGAGATCTGGGACATGCTCGGGCAGGTCGACGCCGTGCACGGGCTGTACTACCTGCTGATGCACGGCCTGTTCGAACTCTTCGGGGCCGGTACGACGACCCTGCGGCTGCCGTCCGTCCTGGCGGGCGCGGCAGCCGCGGCCGGGGTGGCGGTGACCGGACGGCGGCTGGCCGGGCCCTGGGCCGGGCTGGGCGGCGGGCTGGCCTTCGGGCTGCTGCCCGCCGTGCAGTTCCACCTCCAGGAGGGCCGCCCGTACGCGCTGGTGACGGCCGGTGCCGGACTCTCCACCCTGCTGCTGGTGTCACTGCTCGCGCCACCGGCCCGGGACCGGACCTGGCCGCGCTGGACGGCGTACGGGGTGACCGTGCTGGTGTGCGCCCTGCTGAACTGGCTGTCACTGCTGGTGCTGCCCGCCCACGCCGTGACCCTGTGGTGGGTGCGGGCCGGGCGGGGGGTGTGGCTGCGGTGGGCGGCGTACGCCGCGGGCGCGGTGGCGGGGGCTCTGCCGCTGGTCCTGTTCAGCCGGGGCCAGTCCGACCAGGTCTCCTGGATACCGCCGCTGACCTGGCACATGATGATCGGTCCGGGCATCCTGCTGACGGCCGGCGGCCTCTGCGCCCTGGCGGCCCGGCGCGGCACGGGAAGGTTCCGCGCCACGGGAAGGCTCTCGGTGGCGGCGGTCGGACTGCCGCTGCTGGCGGTGCCCCAGCTCGGGCTGATCGGGCTGTCGCTGGTGCGGCCGCTCTTCCTCGACCGGTACGTGCTGTTCAGCATGGCCGGTCTGGCCCTGCTGATCGGCGCCGCCCTGGACGCGGCCGTACGGGTCGCCGCGCCCCGCTTCCCCAGGGCCTCGGTGCTGCTGGTGCCGGGCATGGCCGGGATCGCGGTCCTGGCGCTGCTGCCGGTGGAGCTGGGCAAGCGGGCCCCGTCGAGCCGGGTGGACGACGTGCTGGCGGTGGCGGGCGAGGTGGACCGGCTGAAACGGCCGGGCGACGCGGTGCTGTTCGTACCGGCCGCGCGGCGGGACACCGCGCTGGTCTCCCCCGCGGCCTTCGCGGGCCTGGCGGACGTCGCGCTGACCCGCAGCCCAGCCGCCTCGGGAACCCTCAAGGGGGAGGAGGCCGGACCGGCCCTCGTCCGGGAGGCCCTGCTGACCCGGCGGCGGGTGCTGCTGGTGACGGACGCGGCGAAGGTGGCGAAGGCCCCGTCGGCCGCCCGGGACCAGGCCAAGGCGGCCGTGCTCCGGGAACACTTCACGGTGGTGGAGGACCGCCAGGTCCGGGGCCGCCGCCTGACGGTGTACGAGCGGCGCTAGTGCCGCGTCAGGGCGTCACGGTCCGGACAGTGACCCGCCAGGTCGGTCGACGACCACGGTCGCGGCCTCGAACCAGGTGGGCTCGTCCCGGCAGGCCCGGTCGATGAGGTCCAGGTCTCCGGGGGCCAGCGGGGGCAGCGCGTCCCTCGCGAACCAGGCGACCTCCAGCGACTCGTTGTCGTTGACCCGTGCCCGCCCGCCGGTCGCCCGGCAGCGGAAGGCGATGTCCTGGTACTGGCAGATGTCGCCGTTGGCGTAGGTGACGGGCGGGAGCATCCGGACGAGGACCACCCGCTCGGGGAGACAGTGGACGGCCGTCTCCTCGTACACCTCGCGCACCACGGTGTCGGCGGGCTGTTCCCCCGGCTCCGCGATGCCTCCGATCGCGGCCCACCGTCCGGTGTCGCGGCGGCGGCCGAGCAGCACCCGGCCCTGGTCGTCGAAGACGATCGCGCTGACGCCGGGCAGCAGGAGCAGCTGGTGCCCGGCGGTGGCGCGGATCGCTCGGATGAACTCGGGTGTGGTCACCCCCCGACCTTACGAGGCCCCGGGGACCGGGCCGGTCAGCGGGCCCGCCGGGCGCGCAGCCGCCCGGCCAGGACGAGGAGGGGTCCGGCGGCGGCGAGGACGAGCAGCGCGTACTCGGGCAGCGGGCCGAGGCGCGTGGCGGGGGTGGTGGTGGAGCGCAGCGGGATCTCGTCGAGGAGCACGTCGGCGGTGAACAGCTCGGTCCGCGAGACGATCCTGCCGTCGGGGCGGATGACCGCGCTGACCCCGCTGGTGACGGGGACGAGGACGGTCCGGCTGTGCTCGACGGCGCGGACCCGGTCCATGGCGAGCTGCTGGTAGGTCATCTGGGTCCGGCCGAAGGTGGCGTTGTTGCTGGGCACGGCGATGACCTGGGCGCCGCCTCGGACGGTGGAGCGCACGGCGTCGTCGAAGGCCGCCTCGAAGCAGGTGACCATGCCGATCCGGCTCCCGGCCATGTCGAAGACGCCGGGGTCCTTGCCGGGGCCGAAGTCGCGGCGGACCCGGTCCACGTCGGAGCTGAAGAGCCGGACGACGGAGCGCATCGGGATGCGTTCGCCGAAGGGCTGGATCTTGCGCTTGTCGTAAGTCTCGGTGGGGCCCTCGACGGGGTCCCAGAGGATCATCGTGTTGCGCAGCGGGCCGGACTCCGGGGAGAGGACGGCGCCGACCGCGACGGGCACGCCGATCGCCTTGACGGCCCGGTCGATGACGGCGTAGGCGTCGGGCTCGGTGTAGGGGTCGAGGTCGGAGGAGTTCTCCGGCCAGACGACGAAGTCGGGCTGCGGGGCGCGACCGGCCTTGACGTCCTCGGCGAGCTGGAGGGTGCGTTTGACGTGGTTGTCCAGGACGGCGCGGCGCTGGGCGTTGAAGTCGAGGCCCATGCGGGGCACGTTGCCCTGGACGACGGCGGTGACGGCCGTGCCGTCCTCGGGCGCGGCGGAGACCAGGGGGCGGGCCGCGAGGGCCGCGCCGACCGGGGCGACGACGGCGAGGGCCGCGAGGGCGGCGGTGGCGCGGCGGGGGTTGCCGCGGGCGACGCGCAGGGCTTCGTAGAGGCCGAATCCGCACAGGACGACGGCGAAGGAGAGCAGCGGGGTACCGCCGAGGGCGGCGAGCGGGAGGAAGAGGCCGTCGGCCTGGCCGAAGGCGAGCTTGCCCCAGGGGAAGCCTCCGAAGGGGGCCCGGGCGCGCAGGGCCTCGCCCGCGACCCAGACCGCGGCGGCCCACAGCGGCCAGGCCGGGAGCCGGCCGACCAGGGCGATGCCGAGGCCGGTGAGGCCGATGAAGAGGGCTTCGAGGGTGGCGAGCGCCAGCCAGGGCACCGGGCCGACCTCCTCGCCGGTCCAGACGAGGAGCGGCAGCAGGAATCCGAGGCCGGTGAGGAACCCGAGGCCGAAGCCGGGGAGGGCGCGGCGGCCGTGGAGGCATCCGGCGAGCAGGGCGAGCGCGAGGGGGGCCAGCCACCACAGGGGCCGGGGCGGAAAGCTGAGGTAGAGCAGCACACCGGCGAGGAGGGCGAGGGCCGCGCGGGCCGTCCGGGCCCCCCTGCGCCTCGCGGGGGTGTCCTCGGGGGTGCGCGTACGGGTGGCGGGGGGTGCGGCGGCTTCGGTTCGGGCTCCGTCGGCGGACCGCGGGTGCTCGTCACCGGCCGCTCGGGTGACACTGCTGCTCATCTGGCGGAGTGTACGTCCCCGCACGTCGGGGCCCGGTAGGAGCCCGGCCGGGCCCGCTCTGCGGGGGTGCCGCAGGGCGTCGTGTCACCGCGCGACGGCCCGCAGGTGGGCGCGGATGACGCGGACGGCGTTCTCGGCGTCGTCGACGGTGACCGTGAACAGCTTCCCGTCGCCGAGGCGCAGCTCCAGGCCCTCGCCGCGGCGGACGATGACCGCGGTGCCCTTGTCGGGGCGCCAGCGGTAGCCCCAGCCGCCCCACTGCTGGGGGGTGATCCGGGGCAGGAACTCGGCGGAGGTGACCTCCGCCATCCGGATCGTGCGGCGCGGCAGCCCCATGTGGCCGCACCGTACGTCCACGGCCTCGGCGTCGACGCGCACGGCGACGTGGACGAAGGCCAGGGTGCCGTAGAGGATGAGGAGTCCGGCGGCGAGGCAGCCGACCACCGCCATGAGCAGCGCGAGGACGCCGGAGGTCCAGGCGTAGTCGACGGCGATCTCGATGCCGAGCACCAGACAGGCCACACCGGCTGCGGCGAGCAGCCACTGTGCGCGGTTGGAGGCCCGGCCCGTCCAGAGCGGACCCGGGGGGTGAACCGTCATACGTAGCAGCGTACTCACGTTCCGCACACGCGCCACCGCCCCACACCCCCGCCAGGCCCCACCCCCACCCACCCGGCGGCTCCCGGCGGCGGGGCCGGGTGAAGCCGGGGGGGCTTGGGGTGGGGCTGGCGGGGTCTGCGGGGGCGATGTTTCGGTGGGGTCAGCCGACGGGGGTGGTGCGGCCCGCGAGGAGGCGGCCCTCGGCGTAGCCGAGCGCGGCGGCGGGGAGGCTGGAGGGGCGTCCGCTCTGCAGCACGGTGAGGCCGCCCGTCCGGGGCAGGGCGGGCTCGGGGTGTGCGCCGAGGCGGCGCAGTGCCTGGACGGCCACGGGCTCGGCGGAGCCGTGGAAGGTGAGCTCGGCGCCCCCGGTCCGCGCGGCCAGGGCGGCGCGGACGGTCGTCTCGACCAGTTCGTAGTGCGTGCAGCCGAGCACCACGTCGGTGACGTCGGCCGGGGTCAGTTCGGCCGCCGCGGCGACGGCGGCCACCACGGCGGCCTCGTCGGCGGCCTCCACGGCGTCGGCCAGCCCGGGGCACGGCACCTCGGTGACCGCCACCCCGGCGGCGAAGTCGCGGATCAGCGCGCGCTGGTAGGGGCTGCCGGTGGTGGCGGGGGTGGCCCAGATCGCCACGCGTCCGCCGGAGACGGCGGCGGGCTTGATCGCGGGGACGGTCCCGATGACCGCGATGGCGGGCTCCAGCTCGGCGCGCAGGGCGGGCAGGGCGTGCACGGAAGCGGTGTTGCAGGCCACGATCAGCGCGTCGGGGTGGTGGGCGGCGGCGGCGCGGGCGACGTCGAGCGCCCGGCGGGTGAGGTCGTCGGGGGTCCGCGGCCCCCAGGGCATTCCGTCGGGGTCGGAGGACAGGACCAGCTCCGCGTCCGGCCGGAGCCGCCGTACCGCGGCGGCGGCGGCGAGGAGGCCGATCCCTGAGTCCATGAGCGCGATCTTCACCTGGTCACCTTAGTCGATGCCCCCTCTCGCGCCCGCCGGGCGGCCGGGGCCGGGGGCGCGGAACCAGCCGTCCGCGGGCGGCCCGCCCACCTCACCGCCCGGCCCCGCCCCGTCACCGCCCGGCCCCGCGCGGGGCCGGTCCCGCGTACTCCACCGGCCCCTTGCGTCCCACCCGTACCGCCGTACCGCCGTACCGTCGCGCACCGGCCGGCGCACCCCTTGCCACGGCCCGCCCTCGGCCCGCCGCGCCCCACCGGCCCCCGGTTCCCCCTGCGGCCCGGCCGGCCGGGCCCGGCGCACCCGGTTCCGCCCGGGTGCGCGACACTCCCCGCCGGGCGCGGCACACTGCCGCCATGGGCCCCCTCACCGCCACCCTCACGGCCTGCACGGCCTTCGCCTCCCTCGCCGCCTGGCTCTGGCTCACCCTCGCCCAGGGCATGTTCTGGCGTACCGACGTCCGTCTTCCGCCGCCCGCCGCCCCGGACGGGCGCCCCGACCGCTGGCCGTCCGTCGCCATCGTCGTCCCCGCCCGGGACGAGGCCGGGGTGCTGCCGCTCAGCCTGCCCTCCCTCCTCGCCCAGGACTATCCCGGCGAGGCCGAGATCATCCTGGTCGACGACGGCAGTACCGACGGCACCGGCGACCTCGCGCTCCGCCTCGCCCGCGAGCAGCCCGGACTCCCCCTCACCGTCGTCCGCCCCGGCGACCCGGCCCCGGGCTGGACCGGCAAGCTCTGGGCGCTCCGGCACGGCATCGCGTGCGCCCGCGGCGCCCACGCCGCCGAGCCCGAGTTCCTCCTCCTCACCGACGCCGACATCGCGCACGAGCCCGACAGCCTCCGCGAACTGGTCGCCGCCGCGACCGGCGCCGATCTCGACCTCGTCTCCCAGATGGCGCGCCTGCGGGTGGTCAGCTTCTGGGAGCGGCTCGTCGTACCGGCCTTCGTCTACTTCTTCGCCCAGCTCTACCCCTTCCGCCGGATCAACCGCCCCACCGCCCGGACGGCGGCGGCGGCCGGGGGCTGCGTGCTGCTGCGCACCGGGGCCGCCGTCCGGGCGGGTGTCCCGGAGGCGATCCGTCAGGCCGTCATCGACGACGTCTCGCTGGCCCGCGCGGTCCAGCGCTCCGGTGGCCGGATCTGGCTCGGGCTGGCGGAGCGGGTGGACAGCGTGCGCCCGTACCCCGCCCTCGGGGACCTCTGGCGGATGGTCTCGCGCAGCGCGTACGCCCAACTGCGCCACCAGCCGCTCCTGCTGGCCGGGACGGTCGCCGGGATCGTGCTCGTCTACCTGGTGCCCCCGGCCGCGCTCCTCGTGGGTCTGGCCGCCGGGCGTCCGGCCACCGCGTGGGCGGGCGCTCTCGCCTGGCTGCTGATGGCGGGAACCTATCTGCCGATGCTCCGCTACTACCGCCAGCCCGCCGTGCTCGCGGCGCTGTTGCCGTTCACGGCGCTGCTGTACCTGCTGATGACCGTCGACTCGGCCGTGCAGCACTACCGGGGCCGCGGGGCCGCGTGGAAGGGCCGTACGTACGCCCGGCCCAGCGACGCGTGAACCGGGGCGCGGGGGTGGACCGGTGCGACGGCGAACCGGAGCGATGCCGTCCGATGTCACTCGCGGTGACGTTCTGTCAGCGTGAAGTCGGTGCAACACGCACCGGGCGAGGACAAGCAGGAACAAGCGGGGCGGAAGGAGCGAATCCCTCACGTGAACGGGAAGCGAAGGGTACGGCCCTGACCTGCGAATATGCAGGTCAGGGCGGTGTCCGCGCCACCTCGCTATGGACCCCGTGAAGCCGTGGGCTTAACTTAGGTCCCATGACCTCCCCCCGCTCCACTTATGGCGGCGGTTACTACTCCGCGCCCTCCTTCTCGGACACCCCCATCTACGACTCCCTCGTCGCCGAACGCGGCACCCCGCAGATCGCCCCCATCCGCGTTCCCGCCGCCTACGAGTCCCCGAGCGCCGGATATGCGAGCGGTGGGTACCTCCCGGCCCTCCCGGCGGCGCGCCCCGCGCTGCCGCCGGCGCCTCCGCACCACCAGCAGCAGCAACAGCACCAGCACCAGCACCAGCACGCCCCGGCGTACGGGTACCCGTACCAGCAGCAGCAGCCCGCGCCCCAGCCGATGCCGCTCCCGCACGCGCCCGTCCCGTACGTCCCGCAGCAGCAGCCGCTCCCGGCCCACGCGGGTCCTGCGGGGTACCTGCCGCAGCCCGTGCACCAGCCGCCGCGTCCGGTGACCACGGCCGCGGGGTACGAGTCCATGCGCCCGGCCGCCGCGCCCCGCCCGGCGCAGGCACCCGTCGCGGTCCCGACCGCCCCGTACGAAGATCCGTACGGCCGTCCCTACCAGGGGCGGGGCTACTGACCGTTCACCGGGACGACCGTTCCGCCGGGACGCCCTGAAACGGCGCGGAAGGCTCCTGGCAGGATGCTGCCATGTCGAACTTGCATGTCCAGGCGCTCCACGTCCATCCCCTGAAATCGGTGGCGGGCACCGCTCCTGACGAGGTGGGCGTGGAGCCCTGGGGCCTGTCCGGGGACCGGCGGTGGGCGCTGGTGGACACGGAGGGCACGGTCATCACCCAGCGCCAGCGGCCCCGGCTGGCGCTGGCGTCGGCGCGTCCTCTGGAGGGCGGCGGGTTCGCGGTGTCGGCGCCGGGCATGGCCGAACTGGTCGTGGAGGTGCCGGAACCCGGGCCGCTGGAGCCCGTCGTGCTGTTCGGGAAGAAGATCGACACCGTCGTCGCGGCGAGCGCGGCGGGCGACTGGTTCAGCGCGTACCTCGGGGCGCCGGCGCGGCTGGTGCACCTGGACGATCCCGCCGTGCGCCGGCCCGTGGACCCGCGCTACGCGCTGCCGGGCGAGACGGTGAGCCTGGCCGACGGCTACCCGCTGCTGCTCGCCACCCTCGCCTCCCTGGACGCGCTCAACGCGCTGATCGCGCGAGGGGACCACCCGGAGGAGGGCCCGTTGCCGATGAATCGTTTCCGCCCCAATGTGGTGGTCTCGGGCGGTGGCGCCTGGGCCGAGGACGGCTGGCTGCGCGTCGCCATCGGCGACGCCGTCTTCCGCGGGGCCCGCGAGTGCGGGCGGTGCGTGGTCACCACCACCGACCAGGCGACGGCGGAACGGGGCAAGGAGCCGCTGAAGACGCTGGCCCGGCACCGCAGGATCGGGAAGTCGCTGGCCTTCGGGCGCCAGCTGGTGCCGGTGCGGGTGGGAACGGTACGGGTCGGCGACGAGGTCCGGGTCCTGGAGTGACATCGTGACATCGTGGAGCGGCACCGCGGAATAACACCTTCGAGGGGCTCTGGCGCCTCGCTGGAACCAATGGGCGGGGTCGGGCCGTTGGAACGGTCAGGACGTGTGGGAGCCCGGGGGCGGAAGGTGCGCGGGGATACGCGCACCGGACCGGGTCGGACGGGTCCTCGTGTGGCCCGGAACGCGCGTCGCCGGGCACGCGGCGGGCCGGGCGCGCGCGGACAGACGGAGGCGAGGGGGTGCCGACCGTGCGGACGGCGATGGGTGTGTGGCGTTGGAGGCGCAATCCGTTGCGCCGGCCGACCGATCTCTTCGAGGCGTGGGTGGCGTTCGCGGCGCTGGTCTGCTTCCTGGTGGTGGCTCCGGCCGTCGGCTGGGTCGCGGGCCTGAGGGTGGACGGCACCTTGCAGCGCGCCGCTCACGAGCAGCGGCAGGAGCGGTACCTCGTCCCGGCGGTGGTGGTCCGGCCGGCGGCCGACCGGGCCGGGTCGACCGGCCGGGCGCAGCCGTCCGACGGTCCGGGCGCACCGCGGCAGACCCCGCAGCGCAGCCTGATCGTGGCCTCCTGGACCGGTCCCGACGGCAGCAGCCACGAGGGCACGGTGCCGGCCGCGGAGGAACCCCCGCACCCCGGCGAGCGGTTCCGGGTGTGGACGGACCCGCGGGGCCGGCTCGTGGGACAGCCGCTCGACCCGTCCTCCGCCTCCTTCCACGCGGGGGCGGCGGGGCTGGCCATCGCGCTCGGCGCCGCCGCACTGGTGGAGACGGTCCGGCGGCTGGTCGTACGAAGGCTCATGCATCGGCGGTACATACGTCTGGACCGCGCGTGGGCGGCGGCCGGGCCGGACTGGGGACGGGCGGGCACGGGCATCTGAGCGGGCGTCCCACCGGGCCCGCGCGCGCTACGGTGGAGCGGCCAGATCATTCGCTCCGGTCGCTTCGGTCTCCTTCGCGTGACGTCCGTCGCACCGGCAGCGCGAGTACGAGGGCGGGGGCACGACAGCACCATGGCTCAGGGCACGGTCCAGGTGACGCACAGTGGGGCTTCTCGGTGGCGGCGGCGCTCCGGTGAGTACCCGACGCTGACCGCGGCGCTGGCCGTCGCGGGCGACGGGGACGTCCTGTCCATCGCCCCCGGTACCTACCGGGAGAACCTGGTGCTGCTCCACGCCGTCACCCTGCGCGGGCCCGAGGGCGCGCCGGGGTCGGTGCGGATCGCCCCGCCCGACGGGGTGGCGCTGACGGTGCGGGCCTCGGCGGTGGTCCAGGACCTGCACCTGGAGGGCCAGGACCGGGCGGCGCCCGCGCTGCTCGTGGAGGACGGCGCCCCCGAGCTCACCGGGCTGCGGGTGAGCACCCGTTCGGCGGCCGGGATCGAGGTGCGCGGCGGGGCCCGGCCCCTGGTGCGGCGGTGCACGGTGGAGAACCCGACCGGGGTCGGGATCTCCGTCCTGGACGGCGGTGGCGGGGTGTTCGAGGAGTGCGAGGTCGTGGCCGCGGGCCAGAACGGGGTCTCGGTGCGCGACGGCGGCCGGCCGCGGCTGGAGCGCTGCCGCATACACCACGCCACGGGCGCGGGCATCGGGGTCACCGGCGAGGGCTCGGTCCTGGAGGCGGTGGGCTGCGAGGTGTACGAGATCAACGGCGCCGGGGTGCGGATCGCCGCCCGCGCCACGGCCAGGCTCACCGACTGCTCGGTGCACCGCACCTCGGCCGACGGGGTCACCCTCGACACCGACGCGGAACTGACGCTGACCGGCTGCGACATCCACGACGTCCCGGAGAACGCGGTGGATCTGCGCTCCCGTTCGGTGCTCACCCTCAGCCGCACCACGGTGCGGCGTTTCGGCCGCAACGGTCTGTCGGTCTGGGACCCGGGCACCCGGGTCCTCGCCGAGTCCTGCGAGATCCACGACAGCACGGGCGACTACCCCGCGGTGTGGGTCAGCGACGGGGCCACCGTCTCGCTGGAGTCCTGCCGGGTCCGTGACGTGCCGGACGCGTTGTTCGTGCTGGACCGGGGCTCGCGCGCCGATGTGGTCGACTGCGACCTGTCCCAGGTGCGCAACACCGCCGTCTCGGTGACCGACGGGGCGACGGCCCGGCTCGACGACTGCCGTATCCGGGAGGCGGCCACCGGGGCCTGGTTCCGCGACCACGGCAGCGGCGGAACCCTCGCCGGCTGCACCATCGACGCGGTGCAGACGGGTGTGATCGTCACCAAGGGCGCCGACCCGGTCCTGGAGCGCTGCACGGTCACCTCACCCGCCGAGTCGGGCTTCTACGTCTCCGCGGGAGGCCGGGGAACCTTCACCGGTTGCACGGTGAGCGGAAGTTCCGGTTTCGGTTTCCATGTCATCGACGGCTCCCGCACCACGCTCACCCGCTGTCACACCGAGCGGTGCGAGCGCGGGGGCTACGAGTTCGCCGAGGACGGGCCCCTCGCCGAGGAGTGCACGAGTGACGAGTCCGGGGTGTGGCCCCCCGCGCGGCCCGCTCCGGGCGTCGGCCCGGCCGGGGCCCGGGCGGGCATCCTCACGGCCGCCGAGGCGCGGGGACCCGTGGAGCGGGCGGCCGGTGTGCCCGCGTCACGGCCCGCGCCGCCGCCGGGCCCGGCCGTGGCCCCCGCAGAGGACCCGGCGGGCCCGCAGGCCCCGGTGGACGCGCCCGGGGGTGGAGCGGCGCGGGGCTCCGGCGAGGTGCTGGGCCAGCTCGACGCCCTGGTGGGGCTGGAGAGCGTCAAGCGCGAGGTCCGCGCGCTCACCGACATGATCGAGGTGGGCCGCAGGCGGCGGCAGGCGGGGCTCAAGGCGGCCTCGGCGCGCCGGCACCTGGTCTTCACCGGCTCCCCCGGCACGGGAAAGACGACCGTGGCCCGGCTCTACGGGGAGATCCTCGCCTCCCTCGGGGTGCTGGAGCGGGGGCACCTGGTCGAGGTCTCCCGGGTGGATTTGGTCGGCGAGCACATCGGGTCCACGGCGATCCGTACGCAGGAGGTCTTCGACCGGGCGCGGGGCGGGGTGCTGTTCATCGACGAGGCGTACGCGCTGTCGCCCGAGGACTCGGGCCGGGACTTCGGGCGCGAGGCGATCGACACCCTGGTGAAGCTGATGGAGGACCACCGGGAGGCGGTGGTGGTGATCGTCGCCGGGTACACGGCGGAGATGGACCGTTTCCTGGCCGCCAACCCGGGCGTGGCCTCGCGGTTCTCCCGGACCATCGCCTTCGGCGACTACGGGCCGCAGGAACTGCTGCGGATCGTGGAGCAGCAGGCGGAGGAGCACGAGTACCGGCTCGGGGAGGGTGCCTCCGAGGCGTTGCTGACGTACTTCACGGAGTTGCCGAAGGGTCCCGCCTTCGGCAACGGCCGCACCGCGCGCCAGACCTTCGAGTCGATGGTCGAGCGGCACGCGGGGCGGGTGGCGCAGCTGTCGGAGCCGAGTACGGACGAACTCACCCTGCTCTTCCCGGCGGATCTGCCCGCTCTACCTGCTCTGCCGGCGCCTTGCTGAGCCGCGGGGCCGGAACCCCGCCCGCGCCCGGTGTGTCGCCCGTGCCCGGTGTGTCGGCCACGGGACCGGGCGCGGCGGGTGCGCCCGGTGCCGGGGTGACGGCCGGGGTGTCCGTGACGGCCGGGGTGTCCGGTGCGCCCGGTGCGTGTGACGCCTCCGCTGCGACTACCGCCGACGCGGCTGGGACGGATGCGGCGGACGGGACGGGTGGTGTGGACGGGGCGTCCGTCGGGGCGGCGGTCCGGGCCGCCGGGCCCAGCCGGGCGAGCAGGGCGTCGCGTTCGGCGGCGAAGGCCGGGTCGGCCTGGTAGTCGAGGTGGCCGAGGATCGGCGCGGGCAGCGGGTGGCGGGAGCTGCGCCCGTAGGCGATCGGGTCGGCGAGCGGGCCCCGGTCCACCCCCTCCCCGGTACCGGCCAGCACCGGCCCGCCGATGGGGTCGGTGGCCCGCCAGAGGTTGCGCCAGCAGTCGACCTCCCGGTGCAGCGCGACGAGCTGGCCGGGGCCGAAGAAGGCGGGGAACCAGCGGCTGTAGAGGCGGCCGATCGGGGAGCCGTAGGTGAGCAGGGCGACCCGGCGGCGGACGGCGGGGGCGAGCTGCCAGACGGCCGCCGCGGCGAGCACGCTGCCCTGGGAGTGGCCGGAGATCACCAGACGGCCTCCGGTGCGCTCGGTCCAGCCGGTCATCCGCCAGGTCAGGTCGGGGACGGCGCGCTCGGCGTAGCAGGGCGGGGCGAAGGGGTGGGCGGCGCGGGGCCAGAAGGTGCCGATGTCCCACAGGATGCCGATGGTGCGGCGGGCGGCGGCGTCCCGGTAGGCGCGGCGGCCCCAGGTGACGAAGAGGACGAAGCAGAACCCTATGAGCCAGGACCCGGCGCCCTGGGCGGCGCGGGCGGCGGTCTCCAGGAGCGGCTGGGCGCCGCGGGCCGCCTCGCCCGGGACCTTCCCGGTGAACCAGGCTCCGGCGAGGGCGCCCGCGCCGAGCAGCAGGGTGGCGCCGGCCACGGTGGCCATGAAGCAGGGCGCGGAGTCGGTGAACGCGGCGGCGGCGCGGGCCCCGGCGATCCGGAGGCTGCGGTCCCGGTCCGGGGTCTCCCCCGGGTACTCGGCGGCCACGGCCGGGGCCAGACGGCGCCGGACCAGGGCCCCGCGCACCGCGAACCAGGCGACGAGCAGGGCGAGGACCAGGAGCAGCGGGGGCAGGACGGCGGCCTGCCAGGACAGCACCACGGGCGGCCCGGGGAACGGGGCCCCGGGAGATCCGGGGGCTGCCCCGCCGTCCAGCCAGTCGGCGACCCGCTGGGCGACCCCGCCGGACATCACCCCGCCGAGGGCGCAGCCGAGCATGGCGACGGCGGGCCCGCCCAGACCGTTCAGGGCTGCCGCCGGATCGGGGTCGCGGTGGTGGAGGTATCCGGCGACGGCGACGAGGGCGAGGACGCAGCAGCCCTGGCCGAGCATGAGCAGGCCGAAGGCGAGGTCGCCGGGGAGCCGCCCGGCGGAGGTCCAGTCGGGCCGTGACCAGCAGGCGTGGAGCAGGACGGCGACGAGGAGGGCCAGGGCGCAGCCGGGCAGCAGGGTGATGGCGGCCCGGTCGAGGCGGTCGTCGGCCCGGTCCTCGGTGCGGCCCCGGCGGCAGACGACCCAGACGACGGTGACGGCCCCGGCGGCGAGCAGCCCCTGGACCGCCCAGCCCAGGGCTTCGAGCGCGGGGGCGTCGGCCCGGCGGTCGTGGCGGACGGTGGGCGCGGCGACGGTGGCGGCGACGGTGAGCAGCCCGGCGGCGGTGTGCGCGGCGCGCAGTCGGGCGACGAGCCGGCGGCCGTACCAGAAGCCGGGCCGGCCGAGCGCGGGCGTGGGGTCGTCCGGCCGGTCGGGTCCGGCGGTGCCCGCGGGCGGCGGCTGGGACTCGTACGCGCTCCACGTGCGGTTGGACAGGAACCAGAGCAGCCAGGTCAGGGCGACCGGGACCAGGGCGCCGAGTGCGAGGCGGCGGCCCGGCTGGGTCCACCAGCCCGCGTCGGCGGGGTCCGGGCCGGGGGCCAGGAAGCGGGACCACAGTCGGGAGCCGGAGCAGGCGCCGGAGCCCGCGCACTGCCAGGCGAACAGGTCGAGCGCGACCTCGCAGGCCGCCGCGATCAGCAGCACGGTGAGGCTGAGCGCGAGGATGCGGACGAGGAGCCCGTACACACGGACCACGTGCGGGCAGGGGCCGGTGGCGGGCGCGGCCGGGCGGGCCCAGTGGGCGAGGTTGACCACCATGAAGGGCAGGAGCAGCAGCCACAGGGCGCGGGTGCCGTTGCCGGAGGTGAGCCGGGACCAGCAGTACGCCTCGGCGACGGGGCCGTCGGTGTAGCGCTCGGGGTGGGACTCCGCGTCGGCGTCCTCGGCGCGGCGGAAGACGGCGGCGGTGGAGTCCCCGGTGACGCGGACGGTGTGCGGGTCGGAGAGCAGCTCGCCGGGGGCGGCCCCGGCGACTCCGTGGACCAGGAGCTCAAGGGAGAGCGGCGGTCCCCCGACAGCGGACGCGGGCACGGGCACAGTAGCGGCCCCGGTCCCGGTCGCGGGCACGGCCCCGGGCGGTGGGGACGGCCTGGGGAGAGGAGCGGGTGTGGGAGTGGGGGTGTCCGGCACAGCGACCTCCGCTCGCGGGGCGGGATCGGCGCGGCCCGTCGTCCCGCGCAGAGGTACCCCTGCCCCGGCAGCTCACCACGGGAAACCGCCCCTGAGCGGACATTTGACACAGAGAACCCTCCGGAGCGGCGGGAACATGCGTTCCACGCCCCACCCACCGGGGGCGGCCGGCCCGCCGACCCGGCCCGCCGGGACCGGACTCCACCGCGACGACGGGCCCGGGAGCCCGGCCGCGCCGGGGGTCAGGCGCCGGGCTCGCGCCAGACCCCGGTGGTCAGCAGGGTCTCGACCGTCCGCGCGTACGGGGCGATGTCGAGCCCCTGCTCCGCCAGCCACGCGTCGGAGTAGTACTTGTCGAGGTAGCGGTCGCCGGGGTCGCAGAGCAGGGTGACGACACTGCCCGTGCGGCCCTCGGCCACCATCTCCGAGACGATCTTCAGCGCGCTCCACAGGCCGGTCCCGGTCGAACCGCCCGCCTTGCGGCCGATGGCCCGCTCCAGGGCCCGGCAGGCGGCGACGCTCGCCGCGTCCGGGACCTTCATCATCCGGTCGATGGCGCCCGGCACGAAGCTCGGCTCCATCCGGGGCCTGCCGATGCCCTCGATGCGCGAGCCGAAGTCGCTGCTCGCGTGCGGGTCGTTCGTGGTCCAGCCGTCGAAGAAACAGGAGTTCTCCGGGTCCGGGACGCAGATGCGGGTGTCGTGCTGCATGTAGTGCACGTAGCGCGCGATGGTCGCGGAGGTGCCGCCGGTCCCGGCGGTCGCCACGATCCAGGCGGGCTCGGGGTAACGCTCCAGGCGCAGTTGCTGGTACATGGATTCCGCGATGTTGTTGTTGCCGCGCCAGTCCGTGGCCCGTTCCGCGTAGGTGAACTGGTCCATGTAGTGCCCGCCGGTGCGGGCGGCGAGCTCCGCCGACGCCTCGTACATCTTCATCGGGTCGTCCACGAAATGGCATGCGCCGCCGTGGAATTCGATGAGGCGGCACTTCTCCGGGCTGGTCGTGCGCGGCATGACGGCGACGAACGGGACGCCGATCAGCTTGGCGAAGTACGCCTCGGAGACGGCGGTGGAGCCGGAGGACGCCTCGACGACCGGGCGGCCGGGGCGAATCCAGCCGTTGCACAGGGCGTAGAGGAAGAGCGAGCGCGCGAGGCGGTGCTTGAGGGAGCCGGTCGGGTGGGTGGACTCGTCCTTGAGGTACAGGTCGATGCCCCACGCCTCGGGGAGCGGGAAACGCAGCAGGTGGGTGTCGGCGGAGCGGTTGGCGTCCGCCTGGACCTTGCGGACCGCCTCCTTGAGCCAGGCGCGGTACTCCGGGTCGCTGCGGTCGACGTCGACGGTCGTGGCAGTCGTACGGGTGATGCTCATGCGCCGTGCTCCTTCGTGCTTTCCTTCGCCACCTGCTTTCGCAATGTACCTCCCCCACCTGCGCAAACAGTTTCTTTGGGTTTCCATGCCCAGGGCTTTCGGTCGCGTTCGGTTGCACAGCCGGGAACCGTGGGTGACCCTGGTGGAGCATTACCGAGGGTGCAGCACCCGTAACACTCATGTCGGGGAGTCGCAGCCGTGATAATTCATTCCCGCAGGCACTGCGTCGTGGAACTGCAGGCCCTGCCCGCGCGGATCGGTCAGATCCGCAGAATCGTTTGCGCGCAATTGCGCCACTGGCAGCTCGATCAGCTCATGGACCGGGCCGCGCTCGGCGTGACGGAACTGCTCAGCAACGTCCACCGCCACGCGCAGCCGGACAAGACGTGCACGGTCGAGATCGAACTCCGCCTCGGGCGGCTCACGGTCTCGGTGTACGACAGCGATCCGAGACTCCCGGAGCGGCGGGCCGCGGACACCCTGGCGACCTGCGGACGCGGGCTCGCGCTCGTCGAGGCGGTCAGCGAGGCGTGGGGCGCGCGGCACCGGGCCGACGGGCCGGGCAAGGTGGTCTGGTTCTCGCTCCGGGCCGTGCCCGTGACGACGACGCCGCGCCGGGTCCGGGTCGGGTCCCGGCCCGTACGGGAACCCGCGCCGGCGGTGGTGGTCGCCGTGGACCCCGGAGCCGTCCCGCTGGGCGTGCCGGTGGCGGCGTCGGCGGGCGCCAGGCCCGGGTAGGTCCCGGAAGCCACCGGGGGCGGGGCGGTGCCGGGGCCGCCGACGGGCTCCGCCGGGCCGGGAGGGCTGGCCGGAAGGGCTGGCCCCGGGCCTCGTCCCCCTTCGGGCTCAGGCCGCCGCGCCCAGGGCACCCAGCGGGTCGTCGAGCACCGGCTGCCACGCCAGCTCCGCCGCGCCCACCAGGCTGTTGTGGTCCAGGGTGCACGCCAGGATGGGCACGCCGCCGCTCCGCCCCCACAGGCTGCGGTCCGCGACCACCGCCCGCAGCCGTTCGGGGTCGGCGTGCAGCAGCTCCCGGTGCAGCCCGCCGAGGATGATCCGGTCCGGGTTCAGGATGTTCACCAGGCCCGCGAGGCCCAGGCCGAGCCGGTCGATGAGTTCCTCGGCGGCGGCCCGTACCGCCGGGTCCGCGTACTGCTCGCGCAGCAGGTCGCGGGCCTGCTGGAGCAGCGACACCTCGGGGCCGGGCGTACGGCCCGCCCTGGTCAGGAACGCCTGCGGGTCCGCTTCCACGTCCAGGCAGCCCCGGCTGCCGCAGTGGCAGGCCCGCCCCTCCGGGTTGACGGTGAGGTGGCCGACCTCCAGGGCCAGGCCGGAACTGCCGCTGTGCAGGCGGCCGTCGAGGACCAGCGCGCCGCCGACCCCGCGGTGACCGGTGGCCACGCACAGCAGGTGCTGCGCGCCGCGGCCCGCGCCGTGCCGGTGCTCGGCCAGTGCCGCGAGGTTGATGTCGTTGCCGGTCAGGGCCGGGCCGTCGATCCCGGCCCGCTTCACGCACGCGGCGAAGATGGCCCGTACGGGAGACCCGGCCGGCCAGGCCAGGTGCAGCGGGTTCAGTGCCGTGCCCTCCGGCTCCGCGACCGCCGAGGGGACCGCGAGCCCCGCGCCGACGCACCGCCGCCCGCTGCGCGCGAGCAGCGCCGCGCCCACCTCGACCACCGCGCCGAGCACCTGCGCCGGGTCGGCGGAGACGGTGACCTTGCCAGGGGCGGTGGCCACGATCCGGCCGCCGAGACCGACCAGGGCGGCCCGGAAGCCGTCCGGGTGCACCTGTGCGGCCAGCACGACCGGGCCGTTCTCGTCGACGGAGAGCCGGTGCGAGGGGCGGCCCTGGGCCCCGCCCGCGCCGCCGGGCCGGGAGTCGACGCGGATCAGCCCGAGCGCCTCCAGCTCCGCGGCGACCGCCCCCGCCGTGGCCCGGGTGACACCCAGTTCGGCCGTCAGGACGGCCCGGGTCGGGGCCCGGCCGGTGTGGACGAGCTCCAACGCCGGGCCGAGCGCGCCGCGGCCCCGTTCCAGTCTGGTCCGCGTGGACACCGTGGTCACATCCCCCACCCGCGCCGGGGCCCCGTTGCCGTTCATGACAGCGATCCTCGCACGACCGGAGGACACCGGACGCCCCGCGACGGCCCAGGCCGTCCCTTTCGGATCGTGCCCCGCCCGCGCCGACCGGCACGACCCGAAAGGGACGGCCTACCCACGGGTGAGCCCGCTGGTGAGCCCGCCGACCCGGAGCGTGACGTTCAGCCGGCCGGTCAGCCCGAGTCCGTGCGGGGCGGTGCCCGGCAGGACCCTCGGCACCCCGTGGAACGCGAGCCTGCCCGGACCGCCGAAGACGAACAGGTCACCGCTGCGCAGCTCGACGTCGCGGTACGGGCGCCCGCGCGTGGCGGTGTTCCCGAAACGGAAGACGCAGGTGTCGCCGAGGCTGAGCGAGACCACCGGGGCCGGTGACCGCTCCTCGGCGTCACGGTGCATGCCCATGCGGGAGTCCCCGTCGTAGAAGTTGATCAGCGCGATGTCATAGGGCTCGATGTCATAGGGCGCGGTGTCGTACGTGACGTCGCCGTCCGGCGGCGGGTCGTACGCGGCGGCCACCGCGGCCCGGCCGAGGCCGGCGAGCCACGGCGGCAGCGGCTTGACCGGGGCGCCGTCGCCGTCCACGGCGGTGCGGGCGTATCCGTACGGGTACCAGTGCAGCCCGAGGCAGACCTGCCGGGCGGTCATCACCCCGCCGCCCGGGGTGCGTACGGTCCGCAGGCCGGCCGGGGGGCGGGCCCATTCCCGGCAGGCCGCCAGCAGCCGCGCCTGCCGGGCCGGGCCGAGCCAGTCGGGCAGGTGCACGGCGCCGGGGGCGATCGTGGTCCGCTCGCGCGGGAAGAGTTCCCCGTCCATCCCTCCATTGTCACGGGCCGCTGCCAGACTCCGGGCATGAAGATCACCGATTACGTGGAAACCCTGGCGCGGGAGGGCGCGCTGCTCGCCGCGGCGGCCGGACGGGCGGGCGTGGACGCCACGGTGCCCACCTGTCCCCGGTGGCGGGTCCGGGACCTGCTGGGGCACACCGGCGCGGTCCACCGCTGGGCGGCCGGGTTCGTCCGGGAGGCCCTGACGGAGCCGGTGCCGTTCCCGGACCTTCCGGAGCCGGCCGACGACGAGGTGCTCCCCTGGTACCGCGAGGGCCACGCGGCCCTGGTGCGGACCCTGGCCGGGGCCCCGGCGGACCTGCGGTGCTGGACCTTCCTCCCGGACCCGCCCTCGGCGGCGGCCTTCTGGGCGCGGCGGCAGGCCCACGAGACCACCGTGCACCGGATGGACGCGCAGGCCGCGCTCGGTGTCGCCTTCTCCCCGGTGGAACCGGGGTTCGCGCAGGACGGCGTGGACGAGCTGCTGACCGGTTTCCACGCCCGGCCGCGCAGCCGGGTCCGCACCCCGGAGCCCCGGGTGCTGCGGGTCCGGGCGGCCGACACGGGCGCGGTGTGGACGGTGCGCCTGTCCTCGGAGCCGCCCCGGACCGTACGGGGCGACGCGGACCCGGCGGACCCGTCCGGCCCTGCGGGCGCGCCCGACTGCGAGGTGACCGGTGACGCGGCCTGGCTGTACGCGGCCCTGTGGAACCGGCTCCCGCTGACGGGCCCGGGGGTGACGGGCGACCTGTCACTGGCCCGGCTGTGGAGCACGGCCTCCGCGATCTGACCGGACCGCACCCGCACCCGCACGACGGACGGGGCGCGCGGGGCTTTCCCACCTCACCAGGTGATGCACCCGGTCACAGCACTAGCCCAGGGTGGCGGCGTAGCCGGTCTGGGTCCGGTAGCTCCAGCCGGGGCCCGTGTTCCAGGGGTTGGGCATGACCGTGTCCGTGGCGTACGCGTAGCCCGCGCCGCGTTCGAAGGCCGTACGGAGGGTGGTGCGCATGGCCTCGGGGTCCGGGACGTCGTGGACGAGGTGCCAGAACGCCGTTCCGTCCGGGTCGAGTTCGGCGCCGGGCCGGTAGCCGGTCGGTCCGTCGAAGACGTTGCCGCCGGGCCAGCCGCCGCCGGTGTACGCGGCGTAGGTGTCCTCGAAGGTGACGAAGACGTCGGCGGTGCGGTGGCCGGGCTCCAGGTAGCAGTCGGCGATGGCGGTGCCGGGGTTGTTGACGACCAGGTCGGTGGCGGCGGGGTCGACGGCGTGCAGGGTCTCCTGGACGTAGCGGCGCAGTCGCGCGTAGTGGTCGCGGGTGGCGTTGCCGGGGCCGCAGTCGCGGCTGACGACGTCGAAGAAGATGCCGTCGACGTGGAGACGGCCGTCAGGGGTCCTCAGGTAGTTGTCGACGGACGCCTTGACGGCGGCGGGGTCGCGGTTGCCGTGGTCGGTGTGGACGTAGCCGAGGACCTTGGTCCGTTCGCCGGTGGAGGTGGTCCCGCCGCGCAGGGCGTCGGCGCGGGCCTGCCAGGGGGCGTCGAACGGGGAGTCGCCGTTGCCGGGGTTGAGGACGACGACGGAGGCGGCCGGGCCGGTGGCGGTGAGGTCGGCCAGCATCGGGTCGTCGGCCCAGACGTACGCGGGGACGCCTATCTCCAGGCCCCGCACGCCGGGTGCCCTGGGGGTGGGCGGCGTGGTGGGGACCGGGGCGGGCGCGGGAGCGGCGGGAGCGGCCGGGGATGCGGGGGCCGCCACCGGGGGCGGCGCGGCGCGGCGCGCCTGAGCGGTGCCGACGGGCGCGGGCGCGGCCAGCACGGCGGCGGCCAGGACGCCGTAGAGGGCCCGCACGGCACGGCTCCGGGGCATGGCGGTTCCTCCGGTGACGGCAAGGGGTTCGACCAACGGCAGGGGGTTCGACCCGACGAACACTAGACGGAAGATCTGCCGCCCAAGGCTGAACCGCCCTCTTTGGTCCGACGAGCGGGCGGCCGGATCATCGCCCCCACCGCGCGGATCGCCCCTCAGGCCCCGGCGGGGGCCGGCCGGGAGGCCGACCCCGTGGCCCCGGCGGGCCACCGAACCGCCGGGGCTACCGGGTCACCGGGCGCGGCGGGCCCTGCGGGCCGCCTGGTGGGCGTCCAGGGCGTGCAGCCCCTTGCGGGCCAGGGGGTACGTGCGCACCAGGTCGGCCAGGGTGGCCGAGCCCCGGGTGATCCGCGCGAAGGCGTGCCAGGCCGGGCGCAGGCCCGTGATCGCCGCGTGCAGCGTCCCCGGCCGTGCCTCGAAGACGGTGAGCATCCGCTTGCCGACGCCCATCTCCACGCCCAGCCCCGCCTTGACGGCGAAGGCGTAGTTGAGGGCCTGGCGGCGCGCGTCCACCGCGTCCTGCGCCTCGGAGATCTTCACGGCCCACTCCCCCGCGAGCCGCCCGGAGCGCAGCGCGAAGGAGATGCCCTCCCGGGTCCACGGTTCCAGCAGCCCGGCCGCGTCGCCCGCCACCAGGACCCGGCCGCGCGAGAGCGGGGAATCGGGCTTGCGGCAGCGGGTGAGGTGCCCGGAGGAGACGGCCGGTTCGAAGCCGGCGAGTCCCAGCCGGGCGATGAAGTCGTCCAGGTACCGCTTGGTGGCCGTGCCGTCGCCCTTCGCCGAGATGACCCCGACGGTGAGGGTGTCGCCCTTGGGGAAGACCCAGCCGTAACTGCCGGGCAGCGGACCCCAGTCGATGAGCACCCGCCCCTTCCAGTCCTCGGCCACCGTCCGCGGAACCGGGATCTCCGCCTCCAGGCCGAGGTCCACCTGGTCCATCTGGACCCCGACGTGCGCGCCGATGCGGCTCGCGCTGCCGTCCGCGCCGACGACCGCGCGGGCGAGGACCGTCTCGCCCGTCCCGAGGACCACGGCGACGGTGCGGCGGTCGGGGACCGCCGCACCGTGCTGTTCGACGCGGGAGACGGCCGTGCCGGTGCGCACGATCGCGCCGGCCTTCCGCGCCTCGGCGACGAGCCCGGCGTCGAACTCGGCGCGGTTGACGAGCCCGAACAGCATCTGCTTCGAGCGCCGGGTCCGGGTGAACCTCCCGTTCAGGGAGAAGGTGACCGCGTGGATGCGGTCCTGGAGGGGCAGGACGAAGCCCGGCGGCAGGGCGTCGCGCGAGGGGCCGATGATGCCGCCGCCGCAGGTCTTGTACCGGGGCAGTTCGGCCTTCTCCAGCAGCAGGACGCGCCGCCCCGCCGTCGCCGCCGCGAGCGCGGCCGAGGCCCCGGCCGGACCGGCCCCGACCACGACCACGTCCCACACCTCGCCGGTCCCCCCGGCCACCTCTTCGTCCGCCCCCTGAGTGGCCTTCCCCGCTGCGGGGTCGCGTACGTCGTCGCTTACGTCGTCGCTGCTCACGATGTGTTGCTGCTCCTGATCATGCTGTTGCTCCGATGCCGGGGAAATCCTACGGGCGACAGTCCGTCTCGTCCTCCTGTGCGAGGATCGGAACTGTCTTCCGCCGTACCCGGCATACGCTCACACGCGGATACGGGCGGCGTACACGTACACAACGTCGCACCCAAGAGGAGCGTGCCCATGTCCCAGAATCCGATCGCCGAGACCATCGCCTCGCTGATGCCCCGCGCCAAGCAGGAGCTGACCGAGCTGGTGGCCTTCCAGTCGGTGGCGGACTGGGCCCAGTTCCCCCGGAGCGAGAGCGAGGGCGCCGCCGCCTGGGTGGCCGGCGCGCTGCGCGCCGAGGGTTTCCAGGACGTGACGCTGCTGGACACCCCCGACGGCACGCAGTCGGTCTACGGCTTCCTGCCCGGGCCCGAGGGCGCACCGACCGTGCTCCTCTACGCGCACTACGACGTGCAGCCGCCGCTGGACGACGCGGCCTGGATCTCCCCCGCCTTCGAGCTGACCGAGCGCGACGGCCGCTGGTACGGGCGCGGTACGGCCGACTGCAAGGGCGGGTTCATCATGCACCTGCTGGCGCTGCGCGCGCTGAAGGCCGACGGCGGGGTGCCGGTGAGCGTGAAGGTGATCGTCGAGGGTTCGGAGGAGCAGGGCACCGGCGGCCTCCAGCAGTACGCCGAGGCCCACCCGGAGCTGCTGACCGCCGACGCCGTCGTCATCGGTGACGCGGGCAACTTCCGGCTCGGCCTGCCGACGGTGACGGCCACCCTGCGCGGGATGGCCCTGGTCAAGGTGAAGATCGACACGCTGGGCGGCAACCTGCACTCCGGCATGTTCGGCGGTGTCGCCCCCGACGCGCTGGGCGCGCTGATCCGGCTGCTGGACTCGCTGCGCGCGGCGGACGGTTCCACCACGGTGGACGGGCTGGCCTCGGACGCGGTCTGGGAGGGGCTTCAGTACCCGGAGGCCGACTTCCGCGCCGACGCGCGGGTGCTGGACGGGGTCGGGCTGATCGGTGAGGGCACGATCGCGGACCGGCTGTGGGCCCGCCCGGCGGTGACCGTGCTGGGCATCGACTGCCCGCCGGTGGTCGGGGCGACGCCGTCGGTGCACGCGTCCGCCGGGGCGCTGATCAGCCTGCGGGTGCCGCCGGGCATGGACACGGCGGACGCCATCAAGCTGCTGGAGGCGCACCTGGTGGCGCACACCCCGTGGAAGGCGCGGCTGGAGCTGGAGGTCGTCGGCCAGGGCCAGCCGTTCCGGGCGGACACCACCAGCCCGGCGTACGCGTCGATGGCCGCGGCCATGCAGGTGGCGTACCCCGGTCAGGAGATGCAGGTCAGCGGCATGGGCGGGTCGATCCCGCTGTGCAACACGCTGACGTCGCTGTACCCGGAGGCGGAGATGCTGCTGATCGGGCTGAGCGAGCCGGAGGCGCAGATCCACGCGGTCAACGAGAGCGTCTCGCCGCAGGAGCTGGAGCGCCTGTCGGTGGCGGAGGCCCTCTTCCTCGTCAACTACGCGGAGTCCAGGCGCGCCTGACACCGGCCGGTCCTGACCGTGCGCCCCCGCACCCCCGCCCCCTTCCCCACCCCTTTCCCCACCCGGACTTCGCCGACGGCGGACTCCGCTGCCGGTGAAACGGGGGTCCGGAAGGGGGCGGGGTGCGTACGTTCGAGCCATGACGGACATCGACACGGCCGAGGTCGTCCCTGACCGGCTCCACCTCCTGCGCTTCCCCATCGGGCAGGCGTACCTGTGGCGCGACGGGGAGGCGCTGACCCTGATCGACGCCGGTCACGCCGGAAGTGCCGACGCGATCGAGGCGGCGATCCGCTCCTTCGGGCTGCGCCCGGACCGGCTGGAGCGGATCGTGCTGACCCACTGCCACCGCGACCACGTCGGCGCGGCCGGTGAACTCGCCGCCCGCTGGGGTGCGCGGGTGCTGGCGCACCGGCTCGACGCCCCGGTGGTGCGGGGCGGACAGCCGGTGCCGGAGCCCGTGCTCGCGCCGTGGGAACTCCCGCTGTACGCGCACGGCCTGACGGTCCCCGAGGCCCCGCCGACCCGGGTGGACCAGGAGCTGGAGGACGGCGAGGTGCTGCCCTTCGGGGACGGCGCGGTGGTGGTGCACGCCCCGGGGCACACCCCGGGCAGCATCGGTGTGCACCTGCCCCGGCACGGGGTGCTGTTCACCGGGGACTGCGTCGCGTCGGTGGGGGAGGTGATCCTGGGGGTGTTCAACACCGACCGCGCCCAGGCGATCGGTTCCTTCCGCCGGCTGGCCGCGCTGGCCCCGGCCGTGGCCTGTTTCGGGCACGGCGACCCCTTGGTCACGGACACCGCGGCGACCCTGCGCGCGGCGGCCGACGCCGTGTCGGCCACCGGCTGACCAGGTGACCGGGGTGACCGGGGTGACCGGGGTGACCGGGGTGACCGGGCGGCCGCGACGGCCCGTACCGCCGCCCCCTGACGCCGTCCCGCCCCGCGCGCCGCGACCCCGGCCGGAGCCGCCCGGCCGACCGGCCGGACGGTCAGGGTGACGGGCGGCCCGCCTCCAGGTACAGGGGGTGGGCCCGCTCGCGGGCGCGCAGGGACCAGCGCAGCCGCTCGTAGCGGTGCGGTGGCAGCAGCCCGGCGGCCTCCGGTTCCGTGACGAAGCGCCAGGCGCGCAGTTCGGGGCCCGGCAGCCGGAGCGCGGCGATCTCGGCCGCCGAGAGCCGGCCCCCGTCGAACAGCAGCCGCAGTCCCCCGTACGCGGGGTGCTGCGGCGGTTCCCAGTCGACGACCAGCAGGCGCGGGGAGCCGTCCAGCGTGAGGCCCAGCTCCTCGGCGACCTCGCGCACGCCCGCGCACGCGGGTGCCTCGCCCGCCTCGACCACGCCCCCCGGGAACTCCCAGCCGGGCTTGTACGTCGGGTCCACCAGGAGCACCCGGTCCCGGTCGTCGAAGAGCAGTACCCCCGCCGCCACCGTCTCCCGCACCGGCTCCGGGGTCTGGACGATGTCGCAGACCGGGGCGGCGTCCGTGCGGACGGCCTCGGCGATCCGCCGCGCCGTCTCCCGCACCGTCAGTGGCCCGTTGTCGACGACGTGCGCGTCGGCGGTGAGCCAGCCGAGCGCCTGCCGGTAGGCCGGGATGTGCTCGTACGCCCACCGGCGGACCCTGAGGTCGACCTCCTGCGGCGCGCCGGGCTCCTCCCGGGTCGCGATGCGCTCCCGGAGGATCGTTTCCGCCGGGGCCAGCAGCACGTGCCGTACCGGAATCCGTCGCGCCGCCAGCCCGCCGAAGATCTCGTCCCGGTACTCCTGCCTCAGCAGGGTCATCGGGACGACCAGGACGCCGCCCACCTCCGCGAGGAGCGCCGCCGCCGTGTCCACCACCAGACGGCGCCAGCTGGGCAGGTCCTGGTAGTCGGAGACCTCCGCGAGCCGTTTGTGCGGCAGCAGCACCCGCAGCGCGTCGCCTATGGTCTCCGGGTCGAACAGGGTGCTGTCCGGCAGGATTCCGGTCAGTTCGCGCGCCGTGCTGGTCTTTCCGGCGCCGAATGTGCCGTTGATCCAGACAATCACGTCTACCCCTCTCCCGTTGGCTCGTCCGGAGCCCCCAGTGGCTTGCCCGCACCACCCTGCCCCGGAAACCCACTAATCGGCCGAGTGCTTGTCCTCAAGGTCCGTGCCCCGCCCCGCGCTTGCCCGTTCCGGAGGTCTTCGTACCGTGCCGCACAGCCACCGCCCGCCCGAGACCCGCTACGGCAAGCGGCCGACGATGAAGGACGTGGCGGCCCGTGCGGGGGTGGGGCTGAAGACGGTCTCGCGGGTGGTCAACGGCGAGCCGGGGGTCACCCCGGACACCGGGAGGCGGGTCCAGGAGGCCATCGGCCTCCTCGGGTTCCGCCGCAACGACGGCGCCCGGGTCCTGCGCAAGGGGCGCACCGCCACCGTGGGACTCGTCCTGGAGGATCTCGCCGACCCCTTCTACGGGCCGCTGAACCGGGCCGTCGAGGAGGGGGCCCGCGCGCACGGCGCGCTGCTCATCAACGGTTCCAGCGCCGAGGACCCGGACCGGGAGCGGGAGCTGGCGCTCGCGCTGTGCGCGCGCCGGGTGGACGGGCTGATCGTGGTCCCGGCCGGGGACGACCACCGCTGTCCGGAGCCGGAGATCCGGGCCGGGGTGGCCACGGTCTTCGTGGACCGTCCGGCGGGGCGGATCGAGGCGGACGTGGTGCTGTCGGACAGTTTCGGCGGTGCCCGGGAGGGGGTGGCTCACCTGGTCGCGGGCGGTCACCGCCGGATCGGTTTCATCGGCGACCGTCCCCGTGTCCACACGGCGACCGAGCGGCTGCGGGGGTACCGGGCGGCCATGGCGGACGCGGGTCTGCCGGTGGCCGGATCGTGGGTCTCCCTCGGTGCGACGGCTCCTGAGCGGGTGTCGGCCGCGGCGCGGTCGATGCCGGCGGGTCCGGCCCCGGTGACCGCCGTCTTCGCGGCCGACAACCGGGTGACGGTCACGGTGGTACGGGTGCTGGCCGCCGGGGTCCGGCCGGTGGCGCTGGTCGGCTTCGACGACTTCGAGCCGGCCGACCTGTTGCGGCCCGGTGTCACGGTGGTCGCCCAGGACGCGGCGGCGCTGGGCCGGGCGGCCACGGACCGCCTGTTCCAGCGTCTGGCGGGCTCCCGGCCGTCCCCGGCCCGGATCGAGCTGCCGACCCGGCTGATCGCCCGGGGCTCGGGCGAGATCGCTCCGGCGCACTGAGCGCGGGGAGCCGTCGCGGGGCGCGCGGCCCGGTCCGGTGTACGGCCCCGGGGGCGGGGGCGGGTTCAGGCCGTCGCCGCCGACGGCGCCGGGGAGCGCGGGAGGGCGAAGGCGTCCAGGTCGGCGCGGGTCAGCCCGGTGCGGGCGGTGACCTCCTCGGCGTCGAGGGCGCCGCAGTCCAGGCCGCGGACCAGGTGGCCGGCGAGGGCCTTCGCGGTGGCGGGCTCGTCCATCACGTCGCCGCCGGTCCTGGCGACGTACGCCTTCAGCCGCGCGGCGGCGGTGTCCAGGCCCTCGCGGTAGAAGGTGAACACGGCCGCGTAGCGGGTCGGCAGGTGGCCCGGGTGCATGTCCCAGCCCTGGTAGTAGGCGCGGGCCAGGGCGCGCCGGGTGAGGCCGTAGTGGTGCCGCCACGCCTCGTGGACGCGGTCGGTGGTGCCGACCGGCAGGACGTTGGTCGAGCCGTCGCAGACGCGTACGCCCGTACCGGCGGCGGCGACCTGCATGACGGCCTTGGCGTGGTCGGCGGCGGGGTGGTCGCTGGACTGGTGGGCGGCACAGATGCCGAGGCCCGCGCTGTAGTCGAAGGTGCCGTAGTGCAGGCCGGTGGCGCGGCCCCGGGCGGCCCCGATCATCCGGGCCACGGTGGCGGTGCCGTCGGAGGCCAGGACGGCCTGGCTGGTCTCGATCTGGATCTCGAAGCCGAGGCGGCCCGGACGCAGGCCGCGGGTGGTCTCGAACGCCTCCAGCAGGGTGGCGAAGGCGCTGACCTGCTCGGCGTAGGTGACCTTCGGCAGGGTGAGGACCAGCCCTTCGGGCAGGCCCCCGTGTTCGAGGAGTCCGGAGAGGAAGATGTCGGTGGTGCGCAGGGAGCGGTCGCGGACGCCCGCCTCCAGGCACTTGACGCGGATGCCCGTGTACGGGGGGTTCGTGCCGTCGGCGAGGGCTTCGCGCACGAGGCGGGCGGCGCGGGCCGCGGCCTGGTCCTCCTGGACGTCGGGGCGGAGGCCGTAGCCGTCCTCGAAGTCGACGCGGAGGTCCTCGACGGGTTCGTTCGCCAGCTTGGCGCGCACGCGCTCGTGGACCGGGGCGGCCAGCTCCGCGGGGATGCCGAGGACGGCGGCGAGGGCGGTGGCGGAGGGGGCGTGCTCGTCGAGGGCGGCGAGGGCCTGCTCGCCCCAGGAGCGGACGGTGTCCGGGGCGAGGAGGTCGGCGGGCACGTAGACGGTGTGGACGGGCTGGCGGGTGCCGGGGTCGCCCGGGTAGCGGCGCGCGAGTTCCGCGTCCACCGGTGCGAGAAAGGCGCCGATGCGCTCGCCGACCGTGTCGGCGAGACTCGTCGCCACCTTCTCCTGCTGACCCATCGCACCCACTCCTCTTTCCGCTTGACGGAAGGTGACATCCGCAGGGCAGAACCTAGCGAGGGGGTCGGCCTCCGTCAATGGTCCGCCGGGGCGCCGGGCGGACGGCTCGGGGCCGTGCGGTGGAGATCACCGCACGGCCCCGGAGGCAGAGGATGCGCAGGTCAGCCCTTGCGCGCCTGGATCTCCTCGGTCAGCTGCGGGACGACCGCGAAGAGGTCGCCGACCACGCCGTAGTCGACGAGGTCGAAGATCGGGGCCTCGGCGTCCTTGTTGATGGCGACGATGGTCTTCGAGGTCTGCATGCCGGCCCGGTGCTGGATCGCGCCGGAGATGCCGGAGGCGATGTACAGCTGCGGGGAGACCGACTTGCCGGTCTGGCCGACCTGGCTGGAGTGCGGGTACCAGCCGGCGTCGACGGCGGCGCGCGAGGCGCCGACCGCCGCGCCGAGGGAGTCCGCGAGGGCCTCGATGACGGCGAAGTTCTCGGCGCCGTTGACGCCGCGTCCGCCGGAGACCACGATCGCGGCCTCGGTCAGCTCGGGGCGGCCGGTGGACTCGCGCGGGGTACGGCCGACGATCTTGGTGCCGGTGGCCAGGGCGCCGAAGGTGACGGCGAGCGCCTCGACGGTGCCGGCGGCCGGGGCGGCCTCGACCGGGGCCGAGTTGGGCTTCACGGTGATGACCGGGGTGCCCTTGGAGACGCGGGACCTGGTGGTGAAGGAGGCGGCGAAGGCGGCCTGCGTGGCGACGGGGCCCTCCTCGCCGGCTTCCAGGTCGACGGCGTCGGTGATGATGCCGGAGCCGATGCGGACGGCCAGGCGGGCGGCGATCTCCTTGCCCTCGGCGGAGGAGGGGACGAGCACGGCGGCCGGCGAGCCCGCGGCGGACACGGCCTCGTACGCGGCCTGGAGCGCGTCCACCTTCGGCACCACGAGGTACTCGGTGAACTCCGGGGCGTCGGCGGTGAGGACCTTGACGGCGCCGTGCTCGGCGAGCACGGCGGCGGTGTCGGCCGCGCCGGCGCCCAGGGCGAGGGCGACGGGCTCGCCGATGCGGCGGGCCAGCGTCAGCAGTTCGAGGGTGGGCTTGCGGACGGCACCGTCCACGTGGTCGACGTAGACGAGAACTTCAGCCATGGGGATGCTCCTGCGAATGCGAAGTGATCAGGGGACGGTCGAGGGGGACCGAAGTTCTCAGATGAACTTCTGGCCGGCCAGGAACTCGGCCAGCCGCTTGCCGCCCTCGCCCTCGTCCTTGACGATCGTCCCGGCGGTGCGGGCCGGGCGCTGCACCGCGGAGTCGACCACGGTCCAGGAGCCTTCCAGGCCGACCTCGTCGGCCTCGATCTCCAGCTCCTCCAGGTCCCAGGACTGCACCGGCTTCTTCTTGGCGGCCATGATGCCCTTGAAGGACGGGTAGCGGGCCTCGCCCGACTGGTCCGTCACCGAGACGAGCGCGGGCAGGGACGCCTGGAGCAGCTCGCTCGCGGTGTCGCCGTCGCGGCGGCCCGTCACGGTGCCGTCCTCGACCTTGACCTCGGAGACCAGGGTGACCTGCGGGACGCCCAGCCGCTCGGCCAGGATGGCCGGGAGCACTCCCATGACGCCGTCGGTCGAGGCCATGCCGGTGATGACCAGGTCGTACCCGGCCTTCTCGATCGCCTTGGCGAGCACCAGGGAGGTGCCCATGACATCGGTGCCGTGCAGGTCGTCGTCCTCGACGTGGACGGCCTTGTCGGCGCCCATCGACAGCGCCTTGCGCAGCGCGTCCTTGGCGTCCTCGGGGCCGACCGTCAGGACGGTGATCTCGGCGTCGTCGGCCTCTTCGGCGATCTGCAGCGCCTGCTCGACGGCGTACTCGTCGAGCTCCGACAGCAGGCCGTCGACATCCTCACGGTTGACCGTCAGGTCCTCCGTGAACTGCCGGTCGCCGGTGGCGTCGGGCACGTACTTCACACAGACAACGATCCTCAGGCTCACGCCGGCTCTCCTACCGCATCGTCATTTCTGGTACCGCCTTGCAAAGGCAGCATAGGCGCCATGTCGGGCCGCTCCCGGTCGGGGCGGTGCACGCTCCGACGGGAATGTTACTCGCCAGTAGACATCGGGGTGCCCCCCGGGGCAAGGCCGCCCGGATGTGACCTTGCCAACGCCGCCCGGACCGCTCCGGCAGGGACGATTCAGTCGCGCAACGCGTTGAAGCGCCCCTCGTGGTACAGGAGCGGACGGCCCTGGCCCGCCGGGTCCCCGGCGACCGCCTCCGCGATGACCACCCGGTGCGCCCCGGCCGGGACCCGGGCCACCACCCGGCAGACCAGCCACGCCAGGACGCCGTCCAGCACCGGTACGCCCCGCGGTCCCACCGTCCAGCCGGTGGCCGGTCCGAACCGGTCGGCGCCGCTGCGCGCGAAGAGGGCGGCCAGCTCCTGCTGGTGCTCGCCGAGCACATGGACCCCGAGGTGCTCGGAGTCACGTACCGCGGGCCAGCTGGAGGCTCCGGTACCGATGGTGAAGGAGAGCAGCGGAGGGTCGGCGGAGACCGAGTTGAGCGAGGTGGCGGTGAAGCCGGCCGGTACGCCACCGGAGGCCGCGGTGATCACCGCGACCCCTGCGGCGTGCCGCCGGAAGACGGAACGCAGCAGCTCCGGCGAGCCGGGCAGGCCGGCACCGGAGCGGGGGGAGGCAGCCGTCGAGGCCGTCGGAACCGTCATGGGAGGGTCTTCCTTCTGCCGGGGACGCGAAACGGTCGGGGATCGGGGACGGAGGTGTTCAGTGATCCCGACAGCGCGCGCTCGCGTGACGGACGAGGTCCACATGGACCCGCCCGTAGAGCAGAAGTTCGTACGGCATGCCGCCAGCCTGGCGATCTCCCGTGTACACAGTCAAGTCATGGCGGTCAGATGTAGGCCGCGTCACGCGGTCCGCGGGCGCACGGGGCGGCGCGCACCGGACGCGGCCCGGGGTACGGGCGCCTCCCCGCCCGGCGGCGCGGCGCGTCATACGGCGGCCCCCAGGGCGGCGATCACGTCCGCCTTGCGGGGCATTCCGGCCGCCCGCCGCACGATCCGGCCCGTGGCGTCCAGGACCAGCACCGTCGGGGTCCTGTCGATGGACAGGACCCGGACGAGACCGAGGCTTTGTTCGGCGTCGATCTCGATGTGCGCGACCCCCTCGACCATCGCCGCGACCTCGGCCAGGATGCGCCGGGTGGCCCGGCAGGGCTGGCAGAAGGCGCTGGAGAACTGGACCAGGCTGGCCCGCTCACCCGGCGGGGCGCCCAGTTCCGCGGCGCCCAGCCGTACCCCGTCCCGGTGACCTTCCCCGGGCCCGTTCCCGGCCCCGCCGGCACGCCCGTCCCCGTACCCGCCCACGCCCGCTCCCGTCGCCGCCCCTGCTGTCCGTACGCTGGTCGCAGCACCCGGCACGCGCACCGCATTCCCGGCGTGACGAGAATCTCCCCCGGCACGGACGTCTGAGCTGGCCAGCGGCGCGCGTTTGGGGCACGATCCCCATGGCCGCGTACCTACGCAGCCGTAACTTCCGGCCGGGAGCACCTCCCCAGGCAGAAAGCGGGGTCTCCCCACCATGGCTGAGCTCGTCTACCCTCCGGTGATCGGCGCCGCGCACACGCTGTTCCGGGCACTGGACATCCGTATCGACATGAAGGGCGAGGAGAACATCCCGCGCAAGGGCGGGGCGGTCCTCGTCTCCAACCACATCGGCTACCTCGACTTCATCTTCGCCGGGCTGACGGCCCGCCCGCAAAAGCGCCTGGTGCGCTTCATGGCGAAGGAGTCGGTCTTCCGGCACAAGGTGTCCGGGCCGCTGATGCGCGCGATGAAGCACATCCCGGTGGACCGCACGCAGGGCGAGTCCGCCTACCAGCAGGCGCTCGACGCGCTGCGCGCGGGCGAGATCATCGGGGTCTTCCCGGAGGCGACGATCTCCCAGTCCTTCACCCTGAAGACCTTCAAGTCGGGTGCGGCCCGGATGGCGCAGGAGGCCGGGGTCCCGCTGATCCCGGTGGCGCTGTGGGGCACGCAGCGGCTGTGGACCAAGGGCCGCCCGAAGGACCTGCGGCGCAGCCACATCCCGGTGACGATGCGGGTGGGCGAGCCGATGGAGGCGCCGACGGACCAGTACGCGGGCGCCCTCACCCGCCGGGTGCGCGAGCGCGTGCAGGAGCTGCTGGACGCGGCGCAGCAGTCGTATCCGGCCAAGCCCGAGGGCCCCGGGGACTCCTGGTGGCTCCCGGCCCACCTGGGCGGCACCGCGCCGACGGCGGCGCAGGTGCGCGAGGCGGGCTGACGACCGCGCCTCCGGCCCCCGCGCCCGCCGGCGAGGGGGCCGGACGAGGCTGGTGGGGGGGGGGGGGGGGGGGGGGGGGGGCCCCGCCCCCCCCCCCCCCGCCCCCCCCCCCGCCCCCCCCGCCCCCCGGGGGGGGGCGCGGCGGGGGGGGGGGGCGGCCGCCGCGGGGGGCGGGCGCGGGCGCGGGGGGGGGGGCCCCCGCGCCCGCCCCCCCCCCCCCCCCCCCCCCCCCCCCCCCCCCCCCCCCCCCCACTACCGGGCCAGTTCTTCCTTCAGTGCCTGGAGGAAGCCGTCCACGTCCTGCTCCTCGGTGTCGAACCCGCACATCCAGCGGACGTCACCGGCGGCCTCGTCCCAGAAGTAGAAGCGGTAGCGGCGCTGGAGCCGCCGCGACACCTCGTGGGGCAGCCGCGCGAACACCGCGTTCGCCTGCACGGGGTAGAGGATCTCCACCCCGTCCGTCTCCCGCACGCCCGCCGCCAGGCGCTGCGCCATCGCGTTGGCGTGCCGGGCGTTGCGCAGCCACAGGTCCTTGGCGAGCAGCGCCTCCAGCTGCACCGAGACGAACCGCATCTTGGACGCGAGCTGCATCGACATCTTGCGGACGTGCTTCATCTGCCGGACCGCGTCCGGGTTGAGCACCACCACCGCCTCGCCGAACATCATGCCGTTCTTGGTGCCGCCGTACGACAGCACGTCCACCCCGGCCGTGTTGGTGAAGCTGCGCATGGGCATGTCGAGCGAGGCCGCGGCATTGGATATGCGGGCGCCGTCCAGGTGGACCTTCATCCCCTTGGCGTGGGCGTGGTCGCAGATGGCCCGGATCTCGTCCGGGGTGTAGACCGTGCCCAGCTCGGTGTTCTGGGTGATCGAGACGACCTGGGGCATGGCCCGGTGCTCGTCCTCCCAGCCCCAGGCCTGCCGGTCGATGAGCTCGGGGGTGAGCTTGCCGTCCGGGGTGGGGACGGTGAGCAGCTTCAGGCCCGCCATCCGCTCGGGCGCCCCGCCCTCGTCGACGTTGATGTGCGCCGACTCGGCGCAGATCACGGCGCCCCAGCGGTCGGTCAGCGCCTGGAGGGCGGTGACGTTGGCCCCGGTGCCGTTGAAGACCGGGTAGGTCTGGGCGTACGGGCCGAAGTGGCTGCGGAAGACGCGTTGCAGGTGTTCGGTGTACTCGTCGTCGCCGTAGGAGACCTGGTGGCCGCCGTTGGCGAGGGCGAGGGCCGCCAGGACCTCCGGGTGCGCCCCCGCGTAGTTGTCGCTCGCGAAGCCGCGCACCTGCGGGTCGTGGTGGCGGCGGGCATCGGTCGCCGAGGCGCCCGACGCCCCCGTGGCGGCGGTTCTCACGGTTGCGGAGTGAGCCACAGACGCTGTCCGTTCACATCGATGGCGGGCCGCTCCCAGACGCCGGCGATGGCCTCGGCCAGCTCCTTGACGTCGGTGAAGCCCGCGAACTTCGCATTCGGGCGCTCGGCGCGCATCGCGTCGTGCACCAGTGCCTTGATGACCAGGATCGCAGCCGCCGCGCCCGGACCGTCCTCGCCCCCCGCCTTGCGGAAGGAGTCGGCCAGGGAGAGCGTCCACGCCTCGGCCGCCGCCTTGCCCGCGTTGTACGCGGCGTTGTTGGCGACGGGCTTGTGCGCTCCGGACTGGCTGATCAGCACGTAGCGGCCCCGGTCGCTGCGCAGCAGGCCGTCGTGGAAGGCCAGCGTGGTGTGCTGGACGGTGCGGATGAGGAGCTTCTCCAGGAAGTCCCAGTCCGCGAGGTCGGTGTCGGTGAAGGAGGTGCTGCCGCGCCAGCCGCCGACGAGGTGGACGACCCCGTCGACGCGGCCGAACTCCTTCTCGGTCCGGTCCGCCCACGCCTTGGTGGCCGCCAGGTCGAGGAGGTCCACCGTGTCACCGGTGACGGTGGCGCCGCCGTGGGCGTAGCGGGCCGCGTCGACGGCCTCGGCGAGGCGTGCCGCGTCGGCGTCCGCCGCTATCACGACGGCGCCCGCCTCGGCGAGGCGGATCAGGGTGGCGCGGCCGGCGGGGCCGCCGGCCCCGGCCACCGCGACCACCGCGCCGTGGAGCTTTCCGTTGCCGTTCCCGGAGCCGTTCATTGCTTCAGCCTCCTGTGGACGGGCGCTCACGCGGCGACCCGCGCCGTCGTGTCGGTGTGCTCTGCGTTCAGGGCGGTGATGCCCTTGGTGGAGGCGATCACCGCCTTGAGCTTCTTGGCGAGCGCCTCATAGAACATGCTGAGCGGAAACTCGTCCGCGAGCACGTCGTCGACGAGCTTGCGCGGCGGCTGCGTCAGGTCCAGGGCGTCGGGGCCCTTGGCCCAGCGGGAGCCCGGGTGCGGGGCGAGGTAGGTGGAGACCAGCTCGTACGCCTTGAACCAGTGGACGAGCTTGGGTCGGTCGATGCCGGCCCGGTAGAGCTCCTCGATCTCGGCGCAGAGCTGGTTGGTGACCTGCGGGGCGCGCATCCAGTCGATCTTCAGCTTGTTGTCCGTCCAGCGCACGACTCCGTGCCGGTGGAGGTAGGCGAAGAGGAGCTGGCCGCCGAGCCCGTCGTAGTTGCGGTCGCGGTCGCCGGAGACCGGGAAGCGGAACATCCGGTCGAAGAGGACGGCGTACTGCACGTCGCGGCCGTGCTCGTTGCCCTCGGACTCCAGCTTCACGGCCTCCTTGAAGGCGGTGAGGTCGCAGCGCAGCTCCTCCAGGCCGTACATCCAGAACGGCTGGCGCTGCTTGATCATGAAGGGGTCGAACGGGAGGTCGCCGTGGCTGTGGGTGCGGTCGTGGACCATGTCCCACAGGACGAACGCCTTCTCGCAGCGCTCCTGGTCGGTGACCATGGCGGCGATGTCGGCGGGCAGCTCGATGCCGAGGATGTCGACGGCGGCCTCGGTGACCTTGCGGAAGCGGGCGGCCTCGCGGTCGCAGAAGATGCCGCCCCAGGTGAACCGCTCGGGGGCCTCGCGCACGGCGATGGTCTCCGGGAAGAGCACGGCGGAGTTGGTGTCGTAGCCCGCGGTGAAGTCCTCGAAGGTGATGCCGAGGAAGAGCGGGTTGTCGTACCGGGTGCGCTCCAGTTCGGCGAGCCATTCGGGCCAGACCATCTTGAGCGCGACGGCCTCAAGGTTGCGGTCGGGGTTGCCGTTCTGGGTGTACATGGGGAAGACGACCAGGTGCTGGAGGCCGTCGGCGCGCCCGGCGGCCGGGTGGAAGGCCAGCAGCGAGTCGAGGAAGTCCGGCACCCCGAAGCCGTCGGCCGCCCACTTGCGCAGGTCGCCGACGAGGGCCCGGTGGTACCCGGTGGCGTGCGGGAGCAGCGGCGACAGCTCCCGCACGGCGGCGATCACGCGTTCCACGGCGTCCTCGGCCTCGCCCCGGGCGGGAGCGCCCACGGCCTCGAAGCCGATCGAGCCGTCCTTGGCCTGCCAGGGGCGGATCTCCTCCACGGCGGCCTTGAGCACGGGCCACGCGGGGTGGTCGACCACCCGCGCCCCGGCGGTTCGCACGGCACCGCCGGCACCCGGCACAAGAGTTTCCGTCATGTCACTTCCTCCACAGGAGAACCTCACGTCAAGACAGCGTATGCGGGTGGGGCTCCTCCACTCAAGTGGTAACTCGGGAAATTATCCTGCCTTACCCCGGTATTCGCCGGAAGTTTTCCCGTCCGACCGGAGGGAGGCCGTGACTCCGCCGTCGGACAGCGGCCGGGCCGGGGCCGGGAGCCGGGCCCGTCAAGCCGCCGGGGACGCGCCCACGGCCGGGTGACGCGGCACGGCCGCCGCGCGCCGCACGCCCCTGGCGGGAAACGGCCGCAGGGCCCTTCCGGAGCTTTGCACGGGCGGTCCCCCCGCACCCGCGGCCCACTAGCATGCGTCCTCCATCGCGTGCGGCCGGTCGGGACACCGCGACCGCGCGCGGAGCCGCCGTCGACGGAAGCGAGAGAACCTTGACTTTCCTCACCATCGGTCACCGCGGGGTCATGGGCGCCGAGCCGGAGAACACCCTGCGGTCCTTCGTCCGCGCGGAACGCTCCGGCATGGACGTCGTCGCGCTGGACCTCCGGCTCAGCAAGGACGGCGCCCTGGTCGCCCTGCACGACGCCGAGGTGGACCGGACCACCGACGGCTCGGGGGCCGTCGCCGACCTCACCCTGGCCGAGCTGCGCGGGCTGGACGCCGGCCGGGGGGAGCGCGTACCCCTCTTCGAGGAGGTCCTGGAAGCGGTGCGGGTCCCGCTCCAGGTCTCGGTGGGGGACCTGGCGACCGCCTCGGTCCTCGCGGAGCTGCTGCGCCGCCGCGACCTGGGCGCGCGGGTGGAGGTCGCCTCCTTCCACGGCCCGGTGCTCGCCGGGACGGCCCGGCTGGTACCGGGCATCCGTACGGCCCTGTACGCGCGCCCGCGCGGGGCGGAGGCCGAGGGGCTCGTGGACCGGGCGCTGGCGGCGGGCGCGGCCACGCTCGCCGTGGAGCTGCGCCGGCTCACCCTTCAGACCGTGGAGGCGGCGCACGCGGCGGGGCTGCGGGTGACCGGATGGACGGTCGACACCCTGGACCAGCTGCGCCTGGCGCGGGCGCTCGGGCTGGACGGCGCCTCCACCGGCTTCCCCGAGATCCGCAGCACGGGCCGCTTCACCGCCTGACGGCGCCGCGCGGCCCGGCGTCCCTCAGAGGGTCTTCACCAGCAGTTCGAAGGCCAGGTCCGCGCGGAGCGGGACGCCGAAGCGCTCGTCGCCGTAGGGGAAGGGGGTCAGCTCGCCGGTGCGCCGGTAGCCGCGGCGCTCGTAGTAGGCGATGAGTTCCTCCCGCACGCTCACCACCTTCATCCGCATCTCCCGGGCGCCCCACGTCTCGCGGGCGCGCCGCTCGGCCTCGGCCAGGATCTCCTTGCCGAGGCCACCGCCCTGGAGCCCGGGGCGGACCGCGAACATCCCGAAGTAGACGTGGTCACCGCGGTGTTCGAGCTGGCAGCAGGCGACGAGCGCGCCCGCCCGCTCGACCACGAGCAGGGTGCCGTCCGGGGCGGCGACGACCTGGCGGACCCCGTCCTCGTCGGTGCGGCGCCCCGCCAGGAAGTCCGCCTCGGTGGTCCAGCCGCCGCGGCTCGCCTCTCCCCGGTAGGCCGACTCGACGAGGGCCACCAGCTCCGGCACGTCCACCTCCACGGCGCTGCGGAAGCTCAGGGCGGTGGGGTTCGTGGTCGACATCGGGGCTCCGTTCTGCGCGGTGGCACGTGTCGTGCCCGTACGGCACGCAGAGCGTACCCGGGCGGCGTGCGGGCCCTCGCGGGCGGGCATCTCTTCCGGTGACGCCGACGAACCGGGAGTTGTGCCGTGCACGGTTCCGCCCTGTCCCTCTCCGCCTCCGTCTCCTCCTGGCTGCTCGTCCTGCTGTGCGCGGTGAGCGGCGCGTACTGCCTGGTGCAGGCGGCCAGATCCGGCCGCGAGGCACGGGGCGCGGCGGCCGGCGAGGCGGTGATGGGCTTCGGGACGGCCCTGATGGCGCTGCCCCCGGGGATCGGGCCCTGGGGTCCCGTCCTTCTCCTGGCCCTCTTCTGCGGGGCGGCGCTGCACGCCCTGTGGCTGCTGCGGGGCGGGGTCCACCACGCGCACCACCTGATCGGCTCGGCGGCCATGCTGTACATGGCGCTGACGATGACGACGGCCGCCGGGCACGGACACGGCTCCGGCGCGGGGGCGGGCGCGGGAGCCTGGGCGGGGGCGCCGCTCATGACCGGGGCCCTGCTCCTCTACTTCGCGGGGTACGTCCTGCTCGGCGGGGCCCGGCTGGTGACGGCCGGGGCGGGCGGGGCGGGCGGTGCGGCGGTCGCCGGGGGCGGGCCGCCCGCGAAGGCGGCCGAGCTGACACGTGCCTGCCGGCTGGCCATGGGGATGGGAATGCTGGCCATGCTCCTCATGGCGTGAGGCACCGGCACACGTGTCCTGCGTCACCAATGCGGCCGGGGCCGTACCGGGGCGGGGTCCGCGCTCATAGGGTGACGCCCATGATGGTCCTCGCCGTTCTCCTGCCGCTCGGCGCCCTGACCGCGGTGCTCGCGCCCCGTCTGCTGGCGCGGGCCGACTGGCCCGACCGCGAACCCGTCCTCGCCCTGTGGGCGTGGCAGTGCGTCGTGGGCGCGGTGCTGCTCTGCTTCGGCCTGTCGATGCTGCTGAGCGCGGCGGCGGCCTGGCAGGCGGTCCGGGGCGGGCTCTTCGCCGGCGCCCCGCACGGGGTGGCCGACGCCTACGCCCTGGGCGCCTCCGGCGGCCCCTGGGCGGCCGGTACCGCGCTGGCGCTGGCGGGCGGCGCGCTGTGGACCGCGGCGATGCTGACGCGGGAGGTGCTGCGGGCGCGGGCCCGGCGGCGCGCCCAGGGCACCGAGCTGCTGCTGCGGGCCCCGCTGCTGCCCGGGGAGGAACCGGCCGGGGCGCGGCTCGTCGTGCTGGAGGGGCCGCGGCCCGACGCGTGGTGGCTGCCGGGGGCGGTCCCGCAGCTGGTGATCACGACGGCGGCGCTGGGCCGGCTGAAGGGCAGCCAGCTGGACGCCGTCCTGGCGCACGAGCAGGGGCACGCGGCGGCCCGGCACGACTGGCTGCTGCACTGCGCGCGGGCGCTGTCCCGGGGGTTCCCGCAGATCCCGGTCTTCGCGGCCTTCGAGGCGGAGATGGACCGGCTGGTGGAGCTGGCCGCCGACGACGTGGCCTCGCGGCGGTTCGGGCGGCTGACGACCGCGCTGGCCCTGGTCGGGCTGAACGAGGACCGGGGGGTGTTCGGGCCGGGCCCGGCCCCGCAGGCCCTCGTCCCGCAGCGGGTGCGCCGGCTGCTGTCGGCGGCGCCGCGCCTCCCGGCGGGGCGCCGGCTGCGGCTGACGGCGCTGGCCACGCTGGTCCCGGCGGTGCCGCTGCTGGTGGCCTTCGTGCCGGGGCTGAGCGCCCTCGCGTGACCCGGCGGCGCCCGGGCCCGCCGTCCGGTGCGAGGATCTTCCCCATGCGAAGCGATCGTCTGAGGTGGGCCGGGCTGTGCTGCGCCCTGCTCGCCGCCGTCCTGACCGTGCTGGTGGTGGCCGGGTGGCCGCCGCTGCTGTCCTACGACGGCCACGTCGTGCGGGAGCTGCACGGTTACGCCGTCGGCCACCCCGGGGTCACCCACCTGATGCGGGTGCTCACCGACTGGCCGTGGGACCCCTGGGCGATGCGGGCCCTGGCGGCCGTGGCCTGTGTGTGGCTGTGGCTGCGCGGTGACCGCGAGCGGGCGGTGCGGGTCGCGCTGGCGACGTTGCTGGCCGCGGCGGTGTCGCAGGGGATGAAGGCGCTGGTGGGCCGGGAGCGTCCGGTGTGGCAGGACCCGGTGGACTCGGCGCACTTCGCGTCCTACCCCTCCGGTCATGCCCTGACGGCGACCGTGGTGTGCGGGCTGATGCTGTGGCTGCTCCCCCGGCAGACCCCGGGCGCCCTGGTGGCGGCGGCGTGGGCGGTGGCCGGGGTGTCGGTGCTCGGGGTCGGCTTCACCCGGCTCTACCTGGGGGTGCACTGGCCGTCGGACGTGCTCGCGGGCTGGCTGCTGGGCGTGGCCGTGGTGGCTCTCGCGGCGTCCGGCACCGGACGGACCGGCAGACCGGGCCCCGCCGGGGCGTGAAGGTGCGGTGGGCCTGCCCTGGGCGATCCCCCGTGTCACCCAGAGCAGGCCGCTCCGCGCGCTGAGTATATTGGCCGGGAGCCAGTCAACGCAGGAGTAAGCATGTCCCCGCGCAGCGCATCGGTCAATGAAGAATTGCGCAGGCGTTCCAGGGAGCGGCTGCTCCAGGCCACGGTGGAGCTGGTGGCCGAGCGCGGCTACGAGGCCACGACCCTCGGGGACATCGCCGACCGGGCGGGCGCCGCGCGGGGCCTGATCTCGTACTACTTCCCGGGCAAACGGCAGTTGCTGCAGTCGGCGGTGCACCGGCTGATGCACCTCACCCTGCACGCGGCGCTGGAGCGGGAGCCGCGCGCCGCCGGGGTCCACGAGGGGCGCGAACGCATGGCGCGGGCGGTCGACGCGGTCCTGGGGCTGGCCCGTGACCAGCCGTTGCTGATGCGGACCCACATGGCGGGCATCCTCGCGGCCGAGGGGTTCGTGCAGTGCCCCGAGCAGCAGCGGCTGGCGGAGCTGCTGCGGGACACCGTCACCCGCTACGGTTCGGCCGACGTGGACACGGACTACCCGCTGCTGCGGGCGCTGTTGATGGGCGCGGTGGTGGCGGTGCTGCTGCCGGGCGCGCCGATGCCGGTGGCCCGGCTGCGGGCCGAGCTGTTCCAGCGTTACGGGCTGGACTGGGAGCTGGGTGTCCCGCCGGCCGGGGGGCCGCCCGGCGGGACGTCCGGTTCGTGAGGGTCGGTGGCGGGTCCGTGGGGGTCAGCGGTACTCGGGCTGGGTCTGCACGTTGAGCCGGTCGGTGCGGACCCACCGGGCGCTGTCGGTGCGCGGGTCGTCGATCCTCAGCACGTCGAGGCCCTTGGTGATGTCGTTCGAGTAGATGTGCCCGTTGTAGTAGTAGGCCGACCAGGAACCGCCCGTCGTGCGCGTCTGCGTGCTGACCGGGCCGCGCTCGAAGTAGCCGATCTCCTGGGGCCGGTCGGAGTCGGTGAAGTCCCAGACCGAGATGCCGCCCTGGTACCAGGCCTGGACCATGATGTCGCGACCGCCGCCGACGGGGACCAGCGAGCCGTTGTGGGCCACGCAGTTCTCGGTGGCGCCCTGGTGGCGCGGGATCTTGAAGTAGCTGCGGAAGGCGAGCTCGCGCTGGTCGCCGCGGCCGGTGAGGTCGTAGATGCCGTTGGCGCCCCGGTTCGGTCCGGTGGCCTCGTTGCAGGTGGCGCCGCCACCGCCGCCCAGCTCGTCGGTGAACACCACCTTGTTCGCGCGCTCGTTGAAGGTGGCCGAGTGCCAGAACGCGAAGTTGACGTTGTCCTGGACCCGGTCGATGACCCGCGGCCGCTCGGGCTCGCTGATGTCGAAGAGGATGCCGTCGCCCAGGCAGGCTCCGGCGGCCAGGTCCTTCGAGGGCAGCACGGTGATGTCGTGGCAGCCGGTGGTCCGGGTGACGCCGGGGTTGGCGGGCGCGCCCGGGTTGCCGCCGTCGGGGAAGAGGACCGGGAAGCCGACGACCGCGGCCCGGGTGGGTGCCTTCTTCGGGACCTTGACGACCGAGATGCCGTCGTGCGGGGGCTTGCAGTCCGGGAACGCCTCGTTCGGCCCGTACGAGGCGACGTAGAGGTAGATGTCCCGGTCGTCCGGCACCAGGGTGTGGGTGTGGGAGCCGCAGGCGGTCTCGACGGACTTGATGTAGCGGGGGTTCTTCTTGTCCTTGATGTCGAAGATGCGTATCCCCTCCCACGAGGACTTCTCCGTGGCGGGCTGCGAGACGCTGTTGCAGGAGTCGTCGCTGCGGGAGGAGTCGGTGGAGAGGAAGAGCAGGTCGCCGTGGACCGAGATGTCGTTCTGGCCGCCGGGGCAGAGCACCTGGCTGACCGTCTTCGGCTTCTTGGGGTTGCCGATGTCGTAGACGGTGAAGCCGTCGTAGTTGCCCGCGTAGGCGTACTTGCCCTGGAAGGCCAGGTCGGAGTTGACGGCGGTGCCCGTCCTGGGGATGTTGGCCAGGTGGGTGACGTTGGGGCTGTGGACGATCTCGTCCTGGCCCGGGATCTCGCCGGGGGCGAGCGTCCTGCCCTGGCCGCCGGTCAGGGCCGCTGCGGCGCCGGCGTCGGCGCCCGTCGTGAGGTCGCCCGGGTCCGGGCTGGCGGAGGCGGGTCCGCCGGTCAGGAGCGCGGTGAGGAGTCCGGCCGCGAAGACGGCCGCCGCCGTCTTCCTGTGCCGTGCTCTGCTGGTGTACAACGAGGTCACTGAAGCCCTCCCATGGGAAGTCCGGTCGTTCCGCCGGCGACGGAACCGGCACGTCGGCAGTATCTTCCTTTTCATGGACATGGCAAACGTAATACTCGGCCGAATTGCCGGAACGGCCGTGGCCGCCGGCCTCCTGCTCGCCCTCACCGGCTGCCAGGACGACGGTGCGGCGCGGGGCCAGGGCGAGGCCCGGGACGGGCGGGCCGTGGTGATCGCCCCCGGCAGACCGGGCGAGGCGGCCCGCACGCTCTCCCCCGAACAGGCCGCCGCGGCACGGCCCGACGACAGCCCCAACGCGGCCGACCACACCTACGTCCTGCACATGATCGAGCACCACCGGCAGGCGCTGACGATGAGCGCGCTCGCTCCGCAGCGGGCCTCGGCCGAGGGGGTCCGGCGCATCGCCGAGCGGATCACCGCCGCGCAGGGGCCCGAGATCGGGGCGATGGAGGCATGGCTGACACAGCACCCGGCGCCGCCCGCGGGGGCCGGTACGGGGGGCCACGATCACGGCGCGATGCCGGGCATGGCCACCGAGGGGCAGATCGAGGAGCTGACGCGGGCCCGGGGCGCCGACTTCGACCGGCTCTTCCTGAGGCTGATGACCACCCACCACGAGGGCGCGCTGAAGATGGCCGGACAGGCGCTGGCCGGGGGCAACAACGTGCTGGTCGAGGAGATGGCCACCGAGGTCGTGGCCACCCAGAGCGTCGAGATCCACCGGATGCGCGCGCTGGGCTGACGGCCCCCGGGCCGGGTGCCATGCTGAAACCCTCTGCGGGAGGAGTTCCGCCGTGCTTCGTGTGGCCGTGGTCGGATCGGGCCCCAGCGGGGTGTACGCCGCCCAGGGCCTGGTCGGGCAGTGCGAGGTGCCGGGCGTGCGGGTCGACGTGCTGGACCGGCTGCCCACGCCCTACGGCCTCGTCCGGTACGGGGTCGCCCCCGACCACGAGAAGATCAAGTCGCTCCAGGGGAACCTGCGCGCGGTGCTGGAGGACGACCGGGTCCGCTTCCTCGGCGACGTGGAGGTCGGCGGGCCGCGGCTCTCCACCGGACGGCTGCTGGAGCTGTACCACGCGGTGGTGTACTGCGTGGGCGCGGCGCGGGACCGGCCGCTGGGCATCCCCGGCGAGGAGCTGGCCGGGGTGCACTCCGCGACGGAGTTCGTGGCCTGGTACAGCGGGCACCCGGACGCCGCCGCCGGGGACTTCGCGCTGGCCCGCGCCCGGTCGGCGGTGGTGGTCGGGGCGGGCAACGTCGCGGTGGACGTGGTGCGCCTGCTGGCCCGGGGCGCGCCGGAGCTGGCCCCCACCGACATGCCGCAGCAGGCGCTCGGCGCGCTCGCCGCCAGCGGGGTCCGCACGGTGGCCATGGTGGCCCGGCGGGGCCCCTCCCAGGCCCGGTTCACCACCAAGGAGCTACGGGAACTGGGCGCACTGCCCGGCGTGGACGCCCTGGTGGACCCCGCCGAGGCGGCCCTCGACCCCGCGTACGCCGCCGGCCCGGACGCGGCGGCGGAGCTGCCCGCGGTGGCGCGGCGGAACCTGGAGGTGCTGCGCGGCTGGGCGCTGCGGGGTCCGGGCGGCGCCCGGCGCCGGGTCGTCCTGCGGTTCTACCTGCGCCCGGTGGAGGTGCTGGGCGGGCCCGGCGGCCGGGTCACCGGGGTGCGCTTCGAGCGGACCGTCCCGGACGGCCCCGACGCGGTGACCGGGACGGGCGTGTACGAGGAGCTGGAGGCGCAGCTGGTGCTGCGCTCGGTCGGGTACCGGGGTGTCCCGCTGCCCGGCCTGCCCTTCGACCCGGTGACGGGCACGGTCCCGCACGCGGCGGGCCGGGTGCTGCGCGCGGGCCGCGCCTCGCCGGGCGAGTACGTGGCGGGCTGGATCAAGCGCGGCCCGACCGGGGTGATCGGCACCAACCGGCCGTGCGCCAAGGAGACCGTGTCCTGCCTGCTCCAGGACGCGGGGGCGCTGGCCCGGCGCGCGCTGCCCGGGGACCCGCTGGACGCGCTGCGGGCGGCGGGGCTGCGCCCGGTGGAGTGGTCGGGCTGGCTGGCCGTCGAGGCGGCCGAGGCGGAGCTGGGCCGCTCGCTGGGCCGCCGCTCGGTGAAGATCCCGGACCGGCCGGGCCTGCTGCGCGCGGCGGGCGCCCGGCCGGGCCCGGCGCCGGGGACCGCGGCGGGCGGTGCGGCGCCGGGCTGACCGGCGGGAGGCCCGGGGCGCTGGGCCCGGGGCGCGGCCGGACGGGCCTTCGGCCTGGAGGCCGTCAGCAGACGGACGGCCTGGGGCCGCACGGGTCGCCGCCGCTGCCGTACTCCTCCCCCGGCGTGAAGTACCACCGCTGCGCGCCCGTGCCGTTGCGCGGATGCAGGTAGGGGCGGGCGCCGCTGTGCCAGAGGGCGCCGGGGGCGTCGAGGACGAGATGGGAGGTGTCGTTGACGAGGGTGCGCCACCCGCCCGCGAGGTCGGGGTTGCCGCCCTCGAACCGGAACCGCTGGGCGTCGGACCTGTTGCAGGTCCACACCTGGAGTTCCTGGCCGCTGCGGGCGTTGTTGTCCGGGATGTCGAGGCAGCGCCCGGACGCCTTGTTGACGAGTTGGACCTTGGTGTTCAGGCCGGTGGCGTACATCATCTCGTACCAGTACTGCGCCTGGGTGCCGTTGCACGGGTAGAGCTGGACCGGCGCCCCGTCGTACGGACCGCTGTTCCGGGCGTCGAGGCAGAGTCCGCCGATCTTCACCTCCCCGGGCGCTCCGGAGGCGTACGCGGGGCTCGCGGTCAGGCCGAGCGTGATGCCGGTGGCGGCCACGGCGGCGGCGAGTCCCGCGGAGGCGAGGCGGAGTTTCATGGTGGACCGTGCTTTCTTCGACGCGGGGAAGGTGGTTGGCGGGGTGTTCCCCCGCTGTCGAAGAACGTAGGTCCGGGGCATGAACGATCATTGGAAGTTCGATGAACGGGTCCAGGTCCTGGGGTGGAAGGGCCGCTGCTCGCCGTCGTCGCCGTCGCCGTCGTCCTCGCGGACTTCGGCGGCCTTCCGTCAGCCGGGCGCCGCTTTCACGACACGCCCTGGGCGTTCCCCGGGGGCCTCAGCCGGGTCTCCTCGGCGGTGGCCGCGGTGAGCACGCTGTCGAGCAGTCCGGGGAAGAGGGCCGCCAGGTCCTCGCGGCGCAGGCCGTTCAGTTTGGCCGTGCCCCGGTAGGTCTGGCGTACGACACCGCTCTCGCGCAGGACGCGGAAGTGGTGCGTGGTGGTGGACTTGGTGACCGGCAGCGTGAAGTGCGAGCAGGAGAGTTCTGCGTCAGAGGCGGCGAGAGCGCGCACGATGGAGAGCCGGACCGGGTCGGAGAGGGCGTGCAGCACCCCTTCCAGGCGGATCTCGGCCGTCGCGGGGTGGGCGAGGGCGCGGACCGTGTCCGGTGCTGTCATGTCCTGCTCCGCTCGTTCGGCCCGTTCTGCGGCTCCGTCGTACGAATCGTACGAGAGGTGTCGTAGAACCGGCGCGGGGCCGTGCCCGGGGGCGGCCCGGGGGCTCCGGGCCGCCCCGGTTCACCAGGACCGGTGGTACGGCAGGGGGGTGCGGATGTCGGCGCCCAGTTCGGCGGCGGCGCGGCGGGCCCAGTAGGGGTCGCGCAGCAGTTCCCGGCCCAGGAGGACCGCGTCCGCCTCCCCGTCGGCCAGGATCTTCTCGGCCTGTGCCGGTTCGGTGATCAGGCCGGCCGCGGCCACCGGGAGACCGGTCTCGGCCTTGACCCGGGCCGCGAACGGCACCTGGTAGCCGGGGCCGACGGGGATCGTCACCCCGGGGGCGAGGCCGCCGGTGGAGACGTCGAGGAGGTCGACCCCGCGCTCCTGGAGCAGCCGGGCCAGGCGGACCGTCTCGTCGGCGGTCCAGCCGGCCTCGCCCAGCCAGTCGGTGGCGGAGATCCGGAAGAACAGCGGGAGCCGCGCGGGCCACACCGCCCGGACCGCGTCCACGACGTCGAGGGCGAAGCGGGTCCGGTTCTCGAAGGAGCCGCCGTAGCGGTCGGTGCGCCGGTTGCTGTGCGGGGAGAGGAACTCGCCGATGAGGTAGCCGTGGGCGCCGTGGATCTCGACGACCTCGTACCCGGCGGCCAGCGCGCGCCGGGCGGCGTCGGCGAACAGGCGCACGGTCTCCTCGATCTCACCGGCCGTCAGTTCGTGGGGGACCGGGTGGCTCTCGTCGAACGGCACGGCGCTGGGGGCGCTCGGCCGCCAGCCGTGCTCCCCGGGACCGACCGGGGACCCGCCCTTCCAGGTCCGGTCGGTGGACGCTTTGCGGCCCGCGTGGGCGAGCTGGATGCCCGCGACGGTTCCCCGGGCTTTGAGGAAGGAGGTGATCCGGCGCGCCGCCGCGACCTGGGTGTCGTTCCAGAGCCCGAGGTCGTAGGGGGAGATCCGGCCTTCCGGGGAGACCGCGGTGGCCTCCTGGACGATCAGGCCGGCGCCGCCGACGGCGCGGGCGGCGTAGTGCGCGAAGTGCCAGTCGCCGGCCACCCCGGCGTCCGGTCCGCAGGGCTCGGCGCTGTACTGGCACATCGCGGCCATCCACACCCGGTTCGGCACGGTGACCGAGCGGAGGGTGAGGGGCTCGAACAGGGCGGTGAAGGCGGCAGGGGTGGCGGCAGCACTCATCAGGGCTCTCCAGAGGTCACCGGGCGCGCCGGGGATCGGCGGCTTAGTACGAGATTCACCGTACTACGATTCCTCTCGTACTACGAGATCTCTCGTACAACTGGGCCGGTCCGTGTGCGCGGGGCGCGACGGTGGGCCAGTAGAGTGATCCACCGTGACAGCACGACCGTTGAACGAGATCGTCGAGCCGGGCTGGGCCCGCGCTCTGGAGCCGGTGGCGGAGCAGATCGCCGCGATGGGCGACTTCCTGCGCGCCGAGATCGCGGCGGGCAGGACCTACCTCCCGGCCGGGACCCAGGTACTGCGCGCCTTCCAGCAGCCTTTCGACGAGGTCAGGGTACTGATCGTCGGCCAGGACCCGTACCCCACCCCGGGCCACGCGGTGGGGCTGTCGTTCTCGGTGGCGCCCGAGGTCCAGCCGGTGCCGCCCAGCCTCGACAACATCTTCCTGGAACTCCACCGGGACCTGGGCACCGGCCGGCCCGCCAACGGCGACCTCACCCCCTGGACCCGGCAGGGCGTGCTGCTGCTCAACCGCTCGCTCACCACGGCCCCGCGCAGGCCCAACGCGCACCAGGGCAAGGGGTGGGAGGCCGTCACCGACCAGGCCATCCGGGCGCTCGCCGCGCGCGGCGGGCCGCTGGTCTCCGTCCTCTGGGGCCGGGCGGCCCGCAACCTGCGCCCGCTCCTGGGCGAACTGCCCGTGGTGGAGTCCTCGCACCCCTCCCCCCGCTCCGCCGACTACGGCTTCTTCGGCTCCCGGCCGTTCAGCCGGACCAACGAGCTGCTGGTGGGTCAGGGCGCACAGCCCGTGGACTGGCGGTTGCCGTCCGTCAGTTGACCGTATCTGACATTCACCGGATAAATACGGACAGATGCCGCCTCAACTGGCCCTGCCCGAACACCCTGTTCCGATGAGCCAGTAGCATGCGGCGCCATGAGCTCCCCCACTGGGCCCGCTGGCCTGCCCGTACGAATGCCGCGACCCCGTCAGACCGGACGGCACCGCCGGCCCGAGCCCGCGGTGGCGCCCGAGGGCGCGCCCGCGCTGGTGCTCGCCGTGCCCGGTGTCCCCTCGGCCGCCTCCCGTGGGCTCGCGGAAGAGATCATCAGCATCGGCCGCTCCGAACTGCCCGGCCTGGACGCCCGCATCGGTTTCCTCGACGGTGACGACGCCTCCGCGTTCCCGTCGCTGTCCGGTGTGCTGACCACCGTCGCGGCCGAGCGCGCCGCGCGCGCGGAGTTCGCCCGCGCCACCGGTCACGAGGTGCCCGCGCCGACCGGCCCGGACGCCGTGGTCGTGCCCCTGCTGGCCGGTCCGGACGGCGACCTGCTGCGCCGCGTCCGCCGGGCCCTGATGGACTCCCCGGCCGCCGCCGAACTGGCCGACGTCCTGGGGCCGCACCCGCTGCTGGCCGAGGCGCTGCACGTACGGCTCTCCGAGGCGGGGCTGGCCCGCGCCGACCGGGCCCGGCTCTTCACCGTGACCACCGCCGCCGACGGCATCGTCCTGGCCACCACGGGCGGCGAGGAGGCCGTCAAGGCCGCCGGGATCACCGGCATGCTGCTGGCCGCCCGTCTCGCGGTGCCGGTGAAGGCCGCCGCGCTCGACCAGGAGGGCTCGGTGGCCTTCGTCGCCGAGCAGCTGCGCCGCGAGGGCTCCGGGCAACTGGCGCTGGCCCCGTACCTGATCGGCCCGGAGGCCGCCGAAGGGCTGCTGGACACCGCCTGCAAGGAGGCCGGCTGCGCCGCCGCCGAGGTGCTCGGCGCCTATCCGGCACTCGGCAAGCTGGCCGTCGCGCAGTACTCCGCGGCCCTCGGCATCCCGGTCCCCCAGGGCGTCGGCGCGCACTGACCCGGCCACCGCGCCGGACACACGTGAGGGCGGGCCCCCGGGATTGCGGGGGCCCGCCCTCATGTGTCGTCCGAAGGGGGCCGGTCAGCCGAGGACCACGCAGGTGGCGGCGGGCACGGCCACCGAGCCCGCCGCGCGCGGCAGGCCGGTCAGCGGGTCCACGTCGAACCAGGTGACGTCCCCGGAGTGCTCGTTGGCCGCGTACAGGCGGCGCCCCGAGGGGTCGACGGCCAGATCGCGCGGCCACCTGCCGCCGCAGTCCACGGCGCCGGCCAGCCGCGGCTTCCCGGGTCCGTCGGCGAGCGAGAAGGTGACGACGGTGTCGGCGCCCCGGACGGCCGCCCAGAGGAACCGTCCGTCGGGCGAGACCACGACCGCCGAGGGATAGGCCCGCGGGGCCCCGGAGGCGCCCGTGGGGGCGACGGGGACCTCGGCGACCGGTTCCAGCCGCCCGGCCTCGGGGTTCCAGCGGCAGACGGTCAGCTGCGGCTCCAGCTCGTGCAGGACGTAGACCACGGCGGCGTCCGGGTGGAAGGCCAGGTGGCGCGGGCCGGTCCCGGCCCGCAGCGCGGTCTCGGTGTGCACGCGCGGCGCCCCGGTGGCCGGGTCCGGGGTGCAGACCCGTACGGAGTCGGTGCCGAGGTCCACGCTGAGCACCCAGCGGCCGGAGGGGTCGGGCAGCACCTGGTGGGCGTGGGGCCGTTCCTGGCGTTCCGGGTCGGGGCCGGAGCCCCGGTGCGCGAGGACGCGGGCGGGACCGGCCGGGCGGCCGTCGGCGGCGAGCGGCAGGCTGCTGACGGTGCCGGAGGTGTAGCCGGCGGCCAGCAGCCGGTCCCCGGCCAGGCTGAGGTGGGTGGGTCCGGAGCCGCCGGAGGGGACGGCCGGGGCGAGGAGCGCGAGGCCCTCCCCGGTGGGCCGGAAGGCGGCCACCTCGCCCTGCTCGGTCTCGCTCACCGCGTAGAGCAGCCCGGTGTCCGGGGCGAGGGCGAGGTACGAGGGGTCCGCGACGGCGTCGGTGGCCGAGAGGACGGTCAGCGCTCCGGTCGGCGCGTCCACCGCGGCCGTGGTGATTCCGTGCCCGCCCGCCGAGGTGAACGAGCCTATGTAGGCCCGCCGTCCGCCGCCCCGGCCCCTGCTCTCCTCGCCGCCCACAGGATGCCCCTCTCCGCCGCTTCGGATCTTTCCGGAGCAGACGGTAACAGAAGGTCTAGACCAAGCCTCTTCCCTGGGCCCGCTCCCGCGCACCGGGGAGGTGCGCGTACGCCGGGGTGCTCGGCCGGTCCTCGTAGGTGCGGTGGAAGACCGGGGTGGCGGAGCCGGAGAGGGGCGGCACGATCCAGGCCCATTCCGCCCCCACCTCGCGGCCTTTGCGCTCCTCCCGTTCCAGGTGGTCCAGGAAGCGCCGGGACTCGGTGTGGTGGTCGGCGATGGTGACCCCGGCCCGGTCGAAGGAGTGCAGGACGGCCCGGTTGAGCTCGACGAGCGCGCGGTCCTTCCAGAGCGAGCGGTCGGTGGAGGTGTCCAGGCCGAGGCGGCGGGCGACGGCGGGGAGGAGGTTGTACCGGTCGGTGTCGGCGAGGTTGCGGGCGCCTATCTCCGTCCCCATGTACCAGCCGTTGAAGGGGGCGGCCGGGTAGCGGACGCCGCCGATCTCCAGGCACATGTTGGAGATGGCGGGGACCGCGTGCCAGCGCAGCCCCCAGTCCGCCCAGCCGTCGCCGCCGGCGTCTCCGTCGGGGTGCTCGACGGGTACCTCCAGCACGGCGTCCCGGGGGGTGTCGAACCACCTCGGCTTGTCGTCGACGCCCTGGACCACGAGCGGCAGCAGGTCGAAGGGGGTGCCGGGGCCGCCGGACCAGCCGAGAGCGAGCAGGGCCTCGGTGAGCGGGGCGTTGCGGGCGTCGCCGACGGTGAGGGCGTGGTGGTCCCCGTAGCCGGCGTACCGGACCAGTTGCTCGCTCCAGATCAGCGGGCCGGGGCGGGCCGGGGTGTCCGGGGCGAAGACCGTGATGGTGGGCCGGACCCGGCCGCCGTTGGTCGCCTCCCGTAAGTGCGCGAAGCACTCGTCGGCGATCGCGTCGGCGTCGGTGAGCCCGCGGCGGTCGCGGACGCGCAGCGAGTTCCAGTACAGCCTGCCGATGCAGCGGTTGCTGTTGCGCCAGGCCACGCGGGCCCCGTGGACCAGTTCCTGCGGGGTGTGCCGGTAGCTCCCGGTCCCGTCCAGCTCGGCCCGGACGGCGGCGAGCCGGGCTCCCGGGTCACCGGCGTCCTTGTTCTCCCGGTGGAAGAGGCGGATGAACTCCTCGGCCGCTTCCCACACCCGGGCTGCTTCTTGACGGTCCTGACCGTCCTGACGCTGCTGCAGTATTCCCATTCCGGCCCGCCACCCCTTGTACGACTGCGCGACTGTACGACCAGATTCATCCCGCACGTGCCGGATGAATGTGCGATGAACCACCGCCTGTTGTACCTGTCGCAGGTCAGCACCGTCCGGCAGGAGCCGTGGGAACACTCCTCCGGGTGATATCCCGCGATCCGGCTGCGGAAAGGGTTTCGTGAGTCGTATCATCCGCGCCCGTACCGGGCTGCGCGTAACGGGCCCCGGGTACGAGAAATCCCCCGGCCGGGCGGGCTGCGTCCTTCGACTTCCGCGCCCATTGACTCACGGGGGATTGCTGTGCGTATATTTGACGATTCATGGCTTCACGGGAAATGAATACATGAAGGTTACTCCCACATTCTATCGCTACAGGAGTGCAATTGTCAACCGATGAATTCCGGGAAGAGCAGAAATTCGTCACCGGCCTTTACCGTCGCCTCGACGACCTGCGCGAGCAGGCCGAACGGGCGGTCCAGGAGGCGTCGCGCGGTGTCGGGGGCGGTCTCCAGGCCCGGCTGGAGCGTGACGTGCTGGTCTCCGAGCAGTCCGGGCTGCTTTCCGCGCTGCGCGCCGGGGAGAACGGCCTCTGCTTCGGCCGGCTGGGGTTCACCGACGGCCGGGACCACCACATCGGCCGGATCGGCATCCGCGCGGACGACGCGGAGCGCACGCCCCTGGTCCTGGACTGGCGCGCCGGGCAGGCCCGGCCGTTCTACCTCGCCACCGGGCACACCCCCATGGGCCTGCGCCGCCGCCGGCACATCAGCGGCCGGGGACGGCTGGTCACCGCCCTGCACGACGAGATCCTCGACCTGACCGACACCGAGCGCACCGGCCACGAGGGGACCGACGCGGACGCCGTGCTGCTCGCCGCGCTCGACTCCGCCCGGACCGGCCGGATGCACGACATCGTGCGCACGGTCCAGGCCGAGCAGGACCGGGTCATCCGCTCCCCGCACCGGGGCGTACTGGTCGTGGAGGGCGGTCCGGGGACCGGAAAGACGGCGGTCGCCCTGCACCGCGCCGCGTACCTGCTCTACGCCCACCGCGAGCTGCTCGCCCGGCGCGGGGTGCTGATCGTCGGGCCGGGCCCGGCCTTCCTGGGCTACATCGGCGAGGTGCTCCCCTCGCTCGGCGAGACGGGGGTGCTCCTGTCCACCCCGGGCGAGCTCTTCCCCGGGGTCCGCGCCACCGGGACCGACCGGCCGGGCGCCGCCGCGGTCAAGGGGCGGGCCTCGATGGCGGAGGTCCTGGCCCGGGTCGTCGCCGGCCACCAGCGCCTGCCGCAGAGCGTCCCGGCGGGCAGCGGCGAGGAGTACGCAACGGTCCCCGAGCCCGCCCTGGAGATCGACCACGACGGCTACGGGACCCTGCGGCTGGACCGCACCATGGCGTACGGGGCGCGGGACCGGGCGCGGGCCACCGGGCTCCCGCACAACCGGGCGCGGCCCTTCTTCGCCTTCCGGATCGTCGACGCCCTCACGGCGCAGCTCGCCGACCGCCTCGGCGCCGACCCGTACGGCGGCCCCTGTCTGCTCGGCGAGGACGACATCGCCCAGCTCGGCAAGGAGATCGCGACGAGTCCCGCCGTGCACGCCGCGATCGACGCGCTCTGGCCGCCGCTGACACCCGAGGAGCTGGTGGGCGGGTTCCTCGCGGACCCGGTCCACCTGCCCGCGCACGAGGCCGCGCTGATCCGGCGCGAGCCCGGTGGGGAGCCCCGCTGGACCCCGGCCGACGTCCCGTTGCTGGACGAGGCGGCCGAGCTGCTCGGGGAGGACGACCGGGCCCGGCGCGCGGCGGCGGAGCGGGAGCGCCGGGACCGCGTCGACTACGCCCAGGGGGTGCTGGACCTGTCGGAGGGCTCGCAGTCGTACGAGTTCGAGGACGAGGAGAGCGAGTTCCTCACGGCGCACGACCTCGTCGACGCCGAGCGGATGGCGGAGCGGCACGAGGAGGCGGACCACAGGGGCGCCGCCGAGCGGGCCGCCGCCGACCGGACCTGGGCCTTCGGCCACGTCATCGTGGACGAGGCGCAGGAGCTGTCGGAGATGGCCTGGCGGCTGCTGATGCGGCGCTGCCCGACCCGGTCGATGACGCTGGTCGGCGATCCCGCGCAGACGTCCGACGAGGCGGGCTGCGGCACGTGGGAGCGGGTGCTGGCCCCGTACGTGGGCGACCGCTGGGAGCTGGTCCGGCTGGGGGTGAACTACCGGACGCCCGCCGAGATCATGGCGGTGGCGACGGCCGTGCTGCGGGCGCGCGACCCCGGCTTCGCACCGCCGCGCTCGGTACGGTCCACCGGGGTGCGGCCGTGGGTGCGCGGGAGCGGGGACCTGGCACGGACGGTCGGCGAGGCGGTGCGGCGGCGGCTCCCGGCCCGGGGGCGGCTCGCGGTGATCGCGGAACGGGAGCTGCACACCCGCCTGGCGGCCGTGCTCCCCGGGGTACGGGCGGGCGCGGAACCGGATCTGACCCGCCCGGTGGTCCTCCTGGACCCGCGCCAGGCCAAGGGGCTCGAATTCGACACGGTGATCGTGGTGGAGCCGTCCGGGTTCCGGCCGAGCGACCTCTACGTGGCCCTGACCCGGGCCACGCAGAGCCTGGGCGTGGTGCACACCCCCGGCCGGCTGCCGGCGGGACTGGAACCGGAACCGGACGCGGGTACGGGCGCGGAGGCGGGGGCGGACGGCCCGCTCAGGCGCTGACGAGCGGCGCGCGCGGGTGGGTGCGCAGCGGGGCGGCGAGGGCGAGGAGGGCGTGTTCCAGGCCGTGCAGGTGGGCGAGGGCCGGTTCCGCGGCGGCGGGGCGCGGGTGCGGGCGGGCGGCGGGGCCGAAGGTGCCGTGCGGGGCGGTCAGGGTCTCCACCGCCGCCTCCACCCGCCAGCAGGCGGCGGCCAGCCGGGCGTCGTGCGATGCCTGCGGGTCGGCGGCGACGGCCACCAGCCCGCGCACCTCGCGGGCGCAGTCGTCGAGCAGCCGCAGCACCTCCCGGGCGCGGGCCTTGCGGGCGCGCAGCGGGCTCAGCGGGTGGACGAGGGGCCCGAGGGCCATCCGGACCCGGCCGATCAGCAGTTCCAGTTCGGCGGCGTGCGGGGCGGGGTCGGCGACGGGGTCCCCGGCGAGGCGGTCGAGGGAGGCCGCGGTGGCGGCCCGTACGCAGTGCAGGGCGCGCTGTATCCAGGCGTCGTTGGCGGCGTGGGTGGTCACCGGGAGGATGATCACGACGGCGAGCGCGGCGCCCAGCGCGCCGACGGCGGTCTCCTCGAAGCGCAGGAGCAGCAGCCCGGGGTGGAGGACGCCCAGGAGCCCGTAGAGGAGCCCGGCCATGACGGTGACGAAGAACATCATCCAGGAGTACGAGGGGGCCGCGGTGTAGAAGATGCCGAGGACGCAGAGGGCGACCAGCGCGGCGGTGGGCGCGGGCGCACCGTGCAGGGGGACCGCGATCAGCAGTCCGGCGGCGATGCCGGCGACGGTGCCGACGACCCGGCGGAACCCCCGGACGAGGGTCTCGCCGCGCGAGGCGGTGTTCACGAAGATCCACCAGGCGGTGCCGACGGCCCAGTACCAGCGTTCCTCGGAGAGCACCTGGCCGACGGCGAGGGCGAAGGCGCAGGCGGCGGTGGCCTGGAACGCCTGTCGGGTGGTGGGCCGGGCGAGTCCGGTGCCCGGCAGGCCGGGCGGGGCGGCGGCGGGCGGGGTGCGCCGCTCGATGGGCCACAGCACGAACCGCACGGCCCCGGCGGCGGCCAGGGCCAGCCCCACGGCGGCGTACAGCTCCGGGAGCTGCGCGGGCAGGGCGTGCAGGAACTGGGTGACGAAGAACATCATGAAGCCGAAGATCCCGAGGGCGTGACCGCGCGGGCCCCAGCGCCGCGCGTAGACCCCGGCGAGGACGACGGCGAGGAACGCGGCGTCGCGGACCGGCGGCATCCCGTGCAAGGTGGTGGCCAGCGCGAGGACGGGGAACCCGGCGACCGGGAGCAGGGCGGTGGTGATCCGCTGGGCCTTCACGGTGGCGTCGGTGACGGTGAACAGGGCCAGCAGGGCCGCCAGCCCCCCGGTGATCGACGCGGTCAGCGACAGCCCGCACAGCTCGGCGACGACGACGGCGGCGCCGACACCGACCACCGCGCGCAGCGAGGTGCGCAGTCTCAGACGCCCCGGGTCCGGAGCCACGAACATCCTCTTCACGGCGGTCTGCCGCCCCCCTCGTACACGGGCTCGCGACGCCCCGCGCCCGCCCGGGGTGGGGGCGGCGCCAGGGCACGGCGAAGGCGCCGCGCTCCGGTCCGGCCTCTTCGCCGGTCCGGCACCGCACGGCGCCCAATGATGCATGGATACGCCAAGCATAAACGCCCGGAAGCCCACCCGCTCAAGTCACGATCACGGGGACCGGGCCGATGCCACGGCCAACCCGGACAATTCCGGACCACCGGACGGTCCGACCCCGACCGCCGTCCCACGCCCACCCCGCACCACCTGTCCACTCGGCCCACCCCGACGAACACACCCCCGGCAGGGCAGTCCGAGGACGTCCTCGGACTGCCCTGCCGGGCCATTGGAGGACCCTGTGTCCAGGACCCCGCTGGTGATCCCGCCGGGACGCGAGCGCTGACGTACGACTGTCCGGCCCGGAACCTCCGTCCGCCGTTGTCGCGACGGCCGTCGATGCCCCGGCCCGGGTACCCGTCGGGCCCTACGGGGCGGCGGGCGCGTCCTGCGCCGGCCGCATCGCGGTGCCGGGCCTTCCCGGACCTGGTCCGGAACCCGCTGTGACGGCCCGGCGGTGGAGGTCTCTCACCTTCACTCGATGTGTGCCGCTTCGTCGCGCGCCTTCTGTCGTAGGAGGCCCAGGCTCAGGGCAGCGGCGTGCACCGGGTCAGAGCCAGCCTCGCTGAGCCGCTTTGAGACCCGCCTCGAAGCGGCTGGAGGCGTCCAGGCGCTCCATGAGCGCGGCCATCTGCCGGCGCACGGTGCGCAAGGAGATGCCGAGCCGTTTACCGGCCGTCTCGTCGGTCATCCCGGCCGCCAGGAGCTTCAGCAGCTCTCTCTCCTGGGGAGCGAGACCGGTCCGGACGTCCTGCGGCTGATCCGCGCCGAGCGGGACGGCGGTACTCCAGGTCTGCTCGAAGAGGGCGACCATCGAGGCGACGATTCCCGGTTCCCCCGTGCAGAGCGCGCCCAGGCGGGTGTTGGACGGATCGATCGGCACGACGGCCGTCTCCCGGTCGAACACCAGGAACCGGGGAGGCAGTACGGGGCAGGTGCGGACCATGCCGCCCTGCCCGGTCATCCACTGGGCGTAGCCGTAGGTCGTGGAATCGTTTCTGACGCTGTCCTGATAGAGCGTCAGCAGTGCGACACCGCGCCGCATGGCCTGGTCGTCCAGTGGGCGGGACGCGTCCAGACTCTGCTGGGACTGCGCGCCCCCGGGCATCACCGAAAGACACTCACGGGTCACTTCCTCGGCCAGTACCTCCAGTTTGGCCTGTATCGCATCGAGTCCGACCAGCCGTTCCGTGGTGCCGACCGCGGTGTTGGGGCGCAGATCGGCGTACTCGGCGACCGCGCGTGCCGCTGCCGCTCTGCTCAGCGCCAGATCGCGCTGGCGGCGCAGGAGTTCGTCCTCCTGGCGTCGCACCAGCACTTCCAGACCGCGTTCGGGGCTGACCGCCCGCAGCGCGTCGGGTTCCTCGCGTGAAGGCCGTACCAAGTGCAGATCGGCGAGCTGGTCGAGGCAGGCGCGCACCGTGGGTTCCGGAAGCAGCAGCCGTTGACACAGTTCGGCCACCCCGCCGGCGGGATCGGCGAGCATATCCCGGTAGACCGCTTCGGTGTCCGTGTCCAAGCCCAGTACTTCCAGCATGTGTTCATCTCCCCCAGGCGGATCGAACAGGCTATCGAGACTGTCGCCAGGCGATCCTCCCAAGCGCGGAAGCCCTCCGCAAGGAGATGACGCGCCACCCGGCGGCCGGGGGTGGCACCAAGCTGTCAGCCTCCTTGCTGCCAGGGCGTACACCTTCTGTGACGAGTTCGGCCCGCGCAGGATACGAGCACGGAAAGCGGACGGGGGGCGATCCCCCGCCGGGCCGCTCGGCCACCGACATCGGCTTTCCGTACCGGCGCACCAGTCATTCAGGGGGACCGTCATGTCTCGGATCGCTTCACTGCTCGTCGTCGCCACCGCCGGACTCGCCCTTTCGGGGCTCACCGCACCAACTGCCCTCCGTACGACGTCGGCCGACGGCCCCGGTGGCATCGGCTGGGACAGCGTCGGCGTGTCCACCGCGATGGACCCCTCCGGCGACGGCATCGGCTGGGACTGACCTCTCCATGCACCTGGTACACGCCTCCCTCAAGGCCGCGTCCGGTGGCTCGGGCACGGAGAGCGACGCACACCTCCTGCAGGATCTGCTGTGGGCACACGCCTTCCCGGGCCACGGTCTGGAACATCTCCGGGTACGCGCCGCGGCGCACGGTGCCGACCTCGTCCTCTTCATACGGGCCGAGACCGAGGCGATCGCGGCGGCGCGGGCTCACAGCCTGCTGTCGAACGCGCTGACGCCGCTGGGCGCCCTGGGATACCGCGTCGTCTCCCTGCCGTGACACCCCGTTGGCACACACCTCCCTCCCTGCCTGCCCACACACCGAGGAGTACCTGACATGACGAAGACCACGTTGCCGATGCCCCTGCGCGGTGCGCTGGCCGTGGTGGCGACCGCGTCCCTGATCGCCATACCCGGTGCGAGCCCCGCGGCAGCCGACCCCGGCACGGTGGCCGCCAAGGCCAACGCCCAGGTGGGCGGGGCCTGTACCACGTACTACGGATGCAGATACCCGAGCGCGTGGTGCGCCGATTTCGCGCGCTGGGTATGGGGGCAGAGCGGGGCGCAGACAGCGGGCCTGAGCGCCGCCGCGTACTCCTTCTACAGCTACGGGAAGCAGCGCGGCACGCTGCACTCCACACCACAGGTCGGCGATGCCGTCGTGTATGCGACCTCCGGCAACTGGTCGTCCGCCTGGGCCAGCCACGTCAATCTCGTCGTCGCGGTCGACGGGGACAGCATCACCACCGTCGGCGGCAACGAGAGCGGCGGCGTGCGCAAACGGACCTTCAACTGGCGGACCAATACCAATCCCACGAACTCGGGCCCCATCCGGGCCTTCGTGGGCGCCGTGTGGAACGCCCCGCCCGCCGACCCCGACCCCGTTTCTCTTCCGGCCGGAACCCTGGTGAAGGCGGCGGGGAATCCGACCGTGAAGGTGATCATCTCGGGTGCCGGGATACCGATCACCGCCGATGACGTCACCCGGGACGGATACGACCTCTCCGATGTGGTGACGGTGACCAGCGCGCGCTTCAACGCCCTGCCGGGCACTCCGCCCGACGGCACGGTGGTTCAGGACCAGTCCGGCTCCGATCCCACGGTGTTCGTGCTCTCCGGTGGCGTGGCGCTGCCGCTGAACGGCGTCGAGTTCTCGGCCGCGGGCTACGACCAGCGCGCGCTGATGGGCGTACCGACCTCGTTCCTCCGGGCCGCGTCAGGCAGGGGACTCCCCGACCGCAGCCTCGTCAAGGCCCCCGGCAACCCCACCGTGAAGATCCTGACCAGCGGCGCCGGACTGCCCCTGGCCGCGAGTGATGTCCAGGCCATGGGGCTCGACCTCGGCAGGACCCTCGAAGTGCCGCCGTCCTACTTCGACGGCCTGCGCGGCGCCCCGGACAACGGCACCCTGATCAAGCAGCCCGGCAATCCCACGGTCAAGGTGATGGTGGACGGCTCCGGTATCCCCCTGACCGGGGCCGATGTCACCGCTCTGGGGTACGACCTGAGCCGTACCCAGTCCGTCCCGGCGGCCTTCTTCACCGGTGTCAGCGGACAGGTGCCCGACAAGACGCTGGTCAAGCAGCCGGGGCATCCCACCGTGAAGGTCATGGCCGGAGGTGCCGCGGCCGATCTCAGCGCCGCGGACGTCACCGAACTCGGCTACGACCTCGGCCAGGTCCGCACCATCGCCCCCTCCTACTTCGCGGCCCTGGGGTCGGCACCTGCCGACGGCACCCTGCTGCGCACCGCGAGCGACCCCACCGTCTGGATCATCACCAACGGCAAGAGGCACCCGCTCACCGCCGCCGAATGGAACTCCGGCGGCTACCGCGACGCCGACGTCGTCCGGGTCCCCACCGCGTTCATCACCAACATCCCCAGCGCCGGCTGACCTCCGCTCGTCGCCGTGACACCGGTCCGGGGCGTCAGCCCTTCGACTCGCCACTGATTCCGCGAAGGACACCACGCCATGAACAGACGCTTGCTACAGGTCGTCTCCGCCGCTGTCGTCACCACCGCGTTCACCGGTGCGATAGGTATGGCCCCTGCTCCCGCCCATGCCCTCGCGCCCAACGTCTCCTGCGGAACGATCGTCAGCGCGGACAGTACCGCCGCGACCCGGCTGAACCAGACCCTCACCGGCAGTCTGCGAAACGCGATGAACTCCTACCGGGTTTCCTGCGCCCGCGCCATCGTCCATACGGTGCAGGCCCGTGGCCTGCCGAACCAGGCCGCGGTCATCGCCGTCACCACGGCGATCGTCGAGTCCGTCCTGGAGAACAACCCCAACGTGCTCGACCACACCAGCGTCGGACTGTTCCAGCAGCAGGACTTCTGGGGCAGCACGGCGAACCGCCTCAATCCCGCCTGGTCCACCAACGCGTTCCTCAACGAGCTGCTGAGGCGGTACCCGAACGGAACCTGGGCGAGCAAGCAGATCGGGGTGGTGTGCCAGGCCGTCCAGCGCTCCGCCTACCCCTCCCGCTACCAGCCGCAAGCCTCCGACGCACAGAAGATCGTCGACGCGATCATCACGCTGCCGGACACCTCGAACCCCCTCACACTGCCCGCCGGGACCTTGGTGAAGGGGCCGGGAAGGCCGGATGTGAAGGTCATCGTCTCCGGTGCGGGAATCCCGGTCACCGCGGCGGACGTCACTCGTGACGGCTACGACCTGTCCCGCCTGGTGACGGTCACCGACGCGGCTTTCAGCGCCCTGCCCGGCGCGCCACTGAGCGGAACGGTGGTGCACGACCAGGGCGGTGGTGCGAGCCGCTATGTCGTGGTCGACGGCGCGGCACTACCGATCACCGGCGCGGAATGGTCGGCCGCCGGATACGACACCCGCCCCGATATGGGCGTCCCCACGTCCTGGTTGGACAGTGCCACGGGCAACACCCTGTCGAACGGCCTGATCGTGATGGACCAGGCCGGTACGGATCCCAGCCGCTATGTGATGGTGAATGGCACGGCGCTGCCCATCTCCGGCGCGGAATGGTCGGCCAACGGCTACGAACGGCAGACCCTGATGGGCGTCCCCGGAACCTGGCTGCACACCCAGGTCGCCCGCCCCCTCGCGAACAAAACGGTTGTCAAGAACATCTCCGGCACCGACCCCACCGTGTTCGTCATGGCCGGCGGAACAGCCGTACCCCTGTCCCATGCCGACTACACCGGCATGGGACACGACCAGAGGCCACTGGAACGCGTACCCGGCACCTGGCTCACCTCCGCAACCGGCCAGGGCGCCCCGAACCCCGGAACCCTGCTCCTCTCCCCCGGCGACCCAACTGTCTGGATCACCGTCACCGACGGCACCAGAAAAGCCCTCACCGAAGCCGACTTCGGCCCCGGCAAACTCGACTTCGCCGACGTGATCGCCGTCCCCACCGCTTTCCTCACCGCACTCCCCATCACCACCTGACTCCGCTCATCGGCAGTCGTGCGCACCTGAGCCGTAAGGAGTGGGTGCCGGGCTGAGAACCCCGTCCTTGGACCTCCTCCATGACGGTGTCGGGCGGGGTAAGCGCCTGGCGAAGTCCGCGTACCTGGTCGGTGGGTTCCGGGAGCTGGGCTGTCGGGCACGGTCGCCGGTCGGGGAAACGGGATGTGTTCGCGCAACGGTGTCTCTTCCCTGACCGTGCGCCTGCGGCAGACGGACCCACCGCGAGCCGGTCCAGGAGGTCCCGGCGTATCGCACGGCCCGACCAGCGGCATCGGCATCGGCATCGGTATCGGCGCGATCCACGCCCACGGTGCGCCGGTCAACGGCACACCCGCACCGGCGACCGGACGACCTGGACGCACCGGCCTGGTCCGCCACGGAAGACAGAACCACATCAGCCACATCCGGCCCCTTCGGGCCGCCTGACAACCTACGGAGACGCCATGCCCGTCAAACGGAGCGCCGTCCGTGCCTTCGCAACGTTCGTGACAGCGATCGTCGGCCTCGTCACCTTGTCCGTTCCTCCCGCGCAAGCGGGCGCCGCGCCCTCGGAGCGGCGGCCCGCCTCCGTGGCGGCGCGGTCGTCGTCAGCCCCGCTCAACAGTGAGGCGACCACACCCGGAGGGGCCGGGGCCGGATTCCAGAGACCGTTCACACCGACCCTCCCCAACCCGACCACCGCGAGTGACGCGGACCTCGTATCCGCTGCCCGGAAGTCAGCTCTCCTGCTGAGCCCGGACCGGTCCGCCACCGCCTCGCCCGTCACCCGCGGCGAGGTCATCAGACGGGCCCAGACCTGGGTGGACGCCCGCGTCCCGTACAGCATGACGGCCTACCGCACCGACCAGAACGGCCGGTACCGCACCGACTGCTCGGGCTTCGTCTCAATGGCCTGGCAGTTACCGGCCTCCGGCGCCAACAACTGGGGAGAGACCACCGGCACCCTGGTCAACTTCACCCGTGTGATAGCCAAAGAGGAGCTGAAGCCCGGCGACGTCCTCAACAACCCCGGCGGAGGTGCCACCGGACACGTCGTCATCTTCAACGGCTGGGCCAACGCGGCACACACGGCCTACGACGGTCTGGAACAGGCCGGCAGCACCGGCGCCATACGCAGGAACATCCCCTACCCCTATTTCAGCGGCAACGGCACCTTCACCCCTCGCCGCTACCACAACATCGTCGACGACATCACCGCTCCCGCGCCTACTTCTGATGCGCCGCAGGCGAGTGTGTACAACCCGCACACCAGGACGGCGGAGATCTTCGCTGTGGCGGAGAACGGTTCGATGGTGCACAACTCGAACACCAACGGCGCGGGTTGGTCCGGCTGGACGACTCTGGGAACGAGTAACCGGTTCAAGGGCGCACCCGTCGCCGAATTCAATCCCGCAACGAACGCACTCGAACTCTTCGCCCTCGGGACCGACAACAGTGTCTGGCACACCTACTACCAGAACGGCTGGTCCACCTGGAGCGTCATGGGCACCGGCCACAAATTCACCAGCACGCCAACCGCCGAGTTCAACCCTGCGACAAATGCGCTGGAGCTGTTCGCCCTCGGCGCCGACAGCAGTGTGTGGCATGCCTACTACCAGAACGGCTGGTCAGGCTGGAGCGTGATGGGCGCCGGCCACAAATTCAGCGCCACGCCCTCCGCCGAGTTCAACCCTGCGACGAATGCGCTGGAGCTGTTCGCCCTCGGCGCCGACAACCGTGTGTGGCACGCCTACTACCAGAACGGCTGGTCCACCTGGAGCGTGATGGGCACGGCCAAGTTCAAGGGTGTGCCTGTGGCCGAGTTCAACCCTGCGACAAATGCGCTGGAGCTGTTCGCCCTCGGGACCGACAGCAGTGTGTGGCATGCCTACCACCAGAACGGCTGGTCAGGCTGGAGCGTCATGGGCGCCGGCCACAAATTCAGCGCCACACCCACCGCCGTCTTCAACCCCTCCACCAACGCTCTCGAACTCTTCGCCCTCGGCACCGACAGATCCATCTGGCACATCTACCACCAGAACGGCTGGTCCGCCTGGAACAAACTGGGTAATGGCCCCTACCTCAACCTCTGAGAGAGCGCTTTCCTGCAGAACGGTGCCCCGCCCCACCACGGGAAGCCGCCTCGCGAGCAGCACCTCGTAGACCGCCGCAGTCGGCTCCGCCATCGCCTGCACGCCGCACACACCCGTGTCGGCTCGTCAGCCAAGTCGGCACGGGTCCGGTCAGAGGTGATCGGGCCCATGGATCGGGAGCGGATCTGAGGGTGATGGCGGCGCGCCGGAGAGGAGCCGGTACGGTGGCGCGGTCGGCCCGTACCGGGTCCGAGGGCCCGGACCCGGTGGACCTACGGCCGATGCCGGATTCAGTCCGACACATGTCCTATTCTTGGCTCCCGTCCGTCCTGCATCCGTGTTCTGTCCCGCATCTGCGTTCTTCGGACGCTCCTGGAGTGTTGATGGGTTCACACGGCGCCACGCGAGTGGCCGGCGGCCGCGAAGAGGTTCGGCGAGCACCACAGGGGCTGTTGCCCCTGCCGCCGACCGACCGCGAGAAGTACACCTACGCCAAGCGCCACTTGTGGGTGCTGACCCTCAGTTCCCTCATCAGCTTCTGCTGCCTGACGGCCAGTCAGCTCAACCTGACCCGGTCCACCCCGCTGCTGTGGGTCTACGCTCCCCTGCTGTTCTTCACGGTGGTCTACTACCTGACGTCCCTGCGGGTGAACGCCTTCAGCCGGGACTTCGACATCCGGCGCCACCGCCGGCTGGTGCGCGCCTGGCGACCCGAGGTCCACCCGGACGTCGACATCTTCCTCCCCGTGTGCGGCGAACCCATCGAGGTGCTGCACAACACCTGGAAGCACGTCCGCGAACTGGCCGACCACTACCCCGGGGTCTGCGTCCCGTTCGTCCTGGACGACGGCGCCGACCCCGCGCTGGAGGCCATGGCGCGGGACTTCGGGTTCCGCTACGGCACCCGGCCCGAGCGCGGCTGGTTCAAGAAGGCCGGAAACCTCCACTTCGGCTTCGGCCGGTCCGAGGGCGCCTACATCCTCATCCTCGACGCGGACTTCACCCCGCGCGCGGACCTGCTGAACGAGCTGCTCCCGTACATGGAGGAGGACCCGTCGATCGGGATCGTCCAGTCCCCCCAGTACTTCCGGGTCCTGGACTCGCAGAACTGGATCGAGCGGGGCGCGGGCGCCGTCCAGGAGTTGTTCTACCGGTCCGTCCAGGTCTCCCGGCAGGGCAGCGACGGCGCGATCTGCGTCGGAAGCTGCGCCGTCTACCGCCGTACGGCGCTGGAGAGCAACGGTGGCACCACCCTCATCGAGCACTCCGAGGACGTGCACACCGGCTTCGACCTGCGCCAGCTCGGCTGGGACCTGCGCTACGTGCCGGTGGCCGTCTCCACCGGGGTCTGCCCCGACAACGCGGACGCGTTCTTCAACCAGCAGTACCGCTGGTGCTCGGGGTCGATGAGCCTGCTGGGCAGCGCCAAGTTCTGGCGGGCCAGGATCAAACTCTCCAGCCGGCTCTGCTATTTATCCGGGTTCTTCTACTACATCCACACCGCGCTGTTCACGTTCGCGATGCCGGTGATCCCGCTCGTGCTGCTGATCGCCGCCCCCGGGAAACTCAGCGTCGCGCACCTGTGGCTCGTCGCGCCGAGCGTCCTCTACGCCACGGTGATCTTCCCCCTGTGGCACCGGACCCCGTACCGGCTCGAAGCGTGGGCGGCGCGGATGATGTACGGCTGGGCCCATGTCTTCGCGATCTGGGACATCCTGCGCAAGCAGCGCGTGGGCTGGCAGGCCACCGGGTCGGCCGGGGCCAAGAAGAACAGGACCCGCCGGTTCTGGATCGGCATGTGGGTGTGGAGCGGCGGCACGGCGGTGGCGTGGGTCGGCGTCGCGGTCTGGCGGATGTTCACCCTGCACGCTCCCGACTTCGCACTGGTCCTGTCCACCGGGCTGTTCTACGCCCTGGTCGTCGGGCGGGTCCTCGTACAACCCCGAGGGGTGGATCACGTATGACACAGCCTTCCCGCAGGACCGCGGCCGTGGCGGGGCTGCTCGCCGCCGTGCTGACCGTCCTCACCGGCTGCGCGGCCTCCCCGGACGCCGCCTCCGACGGTGGCGGGAGCGGCCTCGGCGGCGGCTTCTTCGGTGGCGCGAAGACGTCCCAGCCCTTCGACGTCCGTCCCCTGGTCAAACCCGAGAAGAAGTACTTCGGCGTGGCCCGGGGCGACGCCCCGACCTCGATGGCTCCCGTCGACGAGTACACCGAGATGGTCGGCAAGCACCCCAACCTCATCGAGTACTACGCGGCCTGGGGCCACGGGTTCAACGCCGCGGGGGTGCGCAACGCCTGGAAGGCCGGCACGCTCACCGTCGTCTCCTGGGAGCCCTTCGACACACCGCTCAGGGACATAGCCGCCGGCGGGTCCGACGCGTACGTCAGGGAGTACGCGCGAGCGGTGCGGAAGCTGAACCTTCCCGTGGTGATCAGCTTCGCGGACGAGATGAACGGCCACTGGGAGAAGTGGGGCACGAAGACCACCACGCCCGAGGAGTACGTGGCCGCCTGGCGTCGTGTCCGCGACCTCTTCCACGAGGTGGGCGCCGCCAATGTGATCTGGGCCTGGTCGCCCAACATCATCAATCCGGTCCGGACCGTGGACATCGCGAAGTACTACCCGGGCGACGCCTACGTCGACTGGGTCGGTGTCATCGGGTACTACACCCGCAACGACGCCAACCCCTTCCCGAACATGTTCGGCCTGACCATCACCAAGGTGCGGACCTTCACCCAGAAGCCGGTGCTGATCCTGGAGACCGCCGCGGAGCCGGGTGAGCGGCGCATCGCGGACATCAACAGCCTCTTCGCGGGGGTGGCGGCGGACCCCGCCATCGTCGGGTTCGTCTGGTTCGACATGCCCAAACGGTCCGACTGGCGGCTGTCCGCCAACCCGTCGGCCCTGAAGGAGTTCAAGCGGCTGGCGGCGGACGACCGATTCGGATTCGACGTGCGGAAACTGTGATGCATTCCCCTGCCGACGACCGTCCCGACGACACCAGGCCGCTCCCCCGGGTGAGCGTCCCCGCCCCCCGGCGCGGGCAACGCGCCCCCGCAACACCGGCCGTCCCCGCCGGGTTCGGCGGTTCCACCGGACCCGCCGAACCCACGGAGCCGCAGGAAGCCCCGGAGCCGGCCGGGCCCGGCTACCGCATACCCGAGCCCCGGGAGACCGGCTGGGCCATGGACGCCAGCCCCCGGCGCGACCGGATCAGCCGCCTGATCCTGCTCGGAATCCTCGCCGTCCAGGCCGTGCTCTGCGCCCGTCTCGCCGACGCCAACACCGCCTCCCAGGACGAGGCCCTCGCCCTCACCTCGGGCCACGACCGGCTCGCGCGCCTGACGCACGGCGCCCGCCTGCCGCTCGACCCCACGGAGCTGCTGTCCGGCTCGCCGTTCCTCCACCCGCTCCTCGCCGCGCTCGTGGACGAACGGGCCGGACTCCTCGGGGTCCGCGTGCTCGGCCTGCTCTGCATGGTCGGCACGACGGCCCTGCTGTACTCCTTGACCCGCCGCATGTTCAACGAACGGGTGGCCCTGATCGGCGCCGCGCTCTTCGCCGTGCTGCCGTCCACCGTCGTCCTCGGCTTCTCCGCCACCTACGACGCCCCCGCCCTGCTGCTGCTGACCGCGGCGGCCTGGATCGTCGGGCGGACCGACCGCGCGCCGCTGCCCGCCGTGCTGCTCGCCGCGCCCGTGGCCGCGCTGGCGGTCTGCACCGCCTACGCCTCCGTCTTCTTCCTGCCCGCCCTGGCCGGACTCGTCCTGCTGACCGCCTGGCCGCACCACGGACGGGCGGCCTTCCTGCGGACCCTCGTCTTCGGCGTGGGCGTGGCCGCCCTCCTGGGCGCCGCCGCGTGGATGCTGCCCGGGTTCCCGGGCGGCGTGGCGGCCGGCCGGGTGCCCGGCACCGGCGCCACCACCGAGCTGCTGCGGAGCTCCGCGCTCTGGGGCGCTCTGATGCTCGTCAGCGCCTGCGCGGGAGCCGTCTCCTACACGTGGCGCGGCCGGATGAACGAGTCGCCGCTGTCGCTGCGGATGTCCGGCCCCGGCCGGCGCAGGCGGTCCCTGGTGGGAGTGCTGCTGTGCGGTACGGCGGTGCTCGCGCCCGCCTTCCAGCTCCGTCCGGACACCCCGGCCGCCCTCTACGCCCACCTCGGGTTCGGCATGCTGTTCGCCGCGCCCATGGCGGGCATCGGCCTGACCCGTCTGGTCGGCAAGCACTTCCGTTACCCGCAGCTCGGGATCATGCTCTGGGTCACCCTGCTCTGCCTGGGCATCGCCCAGTCGGAACAGCGTTTCGCCTCCTGGCCCGACGCGAGGCTGCTCACCCCGGTGCTCAAGGAGCACATCACCCCCGGGGCCGAGGGGCGTTACCTCGCCTCCGCGCCGCACGTGGCGGTCTACTACCTCAGGGACCGCACGGACGGGAGCCGGTGGACCGCCCTCTCCGACCGGCCGGCCGCCGCCGTCCGCGCCGGGATCGACTCGGGCGCGTACGACCTGGTCGTGCTGGACGACGTCACCTCCCCCGGGGCGAGCCGGGCCGCCGAGGCCGCGCTCGCCGGCAGCGGGAAGTACCACCTGGTCGGGCAGATCCCCTTCCACATCGGCGACGGCCTGGGCAAGTACCGCATCTGGGCCAAGCGCTGACCCGGGCGCCCGTACGGCGGCTCGCGGGCACGGCGCCTCCCAGGAGCACTTACGGGGCCCCTTACGGGTGGGTGTTCCAGCCCGCGATCACCGGGAGGCCGTGTTCGGTGGAGAGCCGGCTGACCGTCCCGGTGCGCAGCAGGAAGAGGCGGCCCTCCTGCGGCGACAGGCCCAGGTAGCGGGCGGTCAGGACGCGCAGGAAGTGGCCGTGGGCGACCAGGACCACGTTCCCCCTCCCCTCGGCGAGCACCGGGGCCACCCGGGCCAGGGCGCGGTCCGCGCGGGCGGCGACCTCGGCGGCGCTCTCGCCCGGGTGCGCCGCGTCACCGGGCGGGACGCCGTCGGTCCACAGGGACCAGCCGGGGCGGGTGCGCCGGATCTCCGCCGTGGTGACGCCCTCGTAGCCGCCGTAGTCCCACTCGGACAGGTCGGGGTCGGTCAGGCCGCCGGTCAGCCCGGCGAGTTCGGCCGTGACCACGGCCCGTCGCAGCGGGCTGGTCAGCACCAGGGCCGGGCGGCGGCCCCGGAAGAACGGGGCCAGGGAGATGGCCTCCTCGACCCCGCGCGCGGTCAGCGGCACATCGGTGCGCCCGGTGTGCCGTCCACCGGCGCTCCACGCCGTCTCGCCGTGCCTCACCAGCAGCAGGTCGTTCACGTTCCGGACCCTAAACCCTCCGACGGCCGCGCGGCGCGGGGCGCGCGGCCTTCCGGGTGCCCCGGCACTCCGGGCGGACCTCGCCGGGCGGAAGGGCGTCGGGCCCGCCCGGGACGACCTGCGCCGGGGGCCGGGAGCGCCGGGGCCGGGCGCGGCGGGCGGCGTCTGCGCCGGGGGCACGCTCCGCGCGGTGGGCCGGACATCAGCTCCAGGCGGGCGACGTCCTGCGGGGTCCAGCGGCGGTGGCGCCCGCGCTCCCGGCGGGCCGGGCCGATCGCGTACCGGCGCTCCCAGGAGCGCGGGGTGGGCCGGTGGGACCCCGGGGCGGCGGGTGGCGGGGCCGGTGCTCGGCGTGGCGGCGGGCATGTCCTGCGGTGGTGCGGTCGGCGGCACGGGCTCCGCCCGCCCACGGTACGACGGGCCGCGCGGCGGGCTTCCGCGCCCGGACGGAGACGGACCGGGGGCTTCCGGCGCGGCCGGGGGTCATGCGGTGCCCCGTCCCCGCCGGAAGCGGTCGAGCCCGTCGGCGAGCTCCACCACCGGGTCCGGGTAGGCGGCGTACCGGGCCCGCTCCGGCCCCGGCAGCCGCCAGGGCTCGTGCACGCGCGGGGCGTCGAGCCCGGCGAGTTCGGGGACCCAGCGGTGGACGTAGCGGCCCTCGGGGTCGTGGAGCAGGCCCTGGCGGACGGGGTTGAGCACCCGGTTGGGCCGGGTGTCGGTGCCCGTGCCCGCGACCCACTGCCAGTTGAGCTGGTTGTTGGCGAGGTCCCCGTCCACGAGGAGGTCCAGGAAGTGACGGGCCCCGGTCCGCCAGTCGACGTACAGGGTCTTGGTGAGGAAGCAGGCGGCCAGCAGCCGGCCCCGGTTGTGCATCCAGCCCTCGTGGCGCAGCTGGCGCATGGCCGCGTCGACCATCGGATAGCCGGTGCGGCCTTCCTTCCACGCCTCGGTCTCCTCCTCGGCGGCGGGACCGCGGCGCCAGTGGTCCTGGCGGGAGCGGTAGTCCTCGGTCGCGGTGGCGGGGCGGGCGGCGAGGACCTGGTGGTGGAAGTCGCGCCAGCACAGTTGGCGGACGAACGCCCCGGCGCCGGGGCCGCCCGTACCGCGCGCGCGGTGGACGGCCTCGGTGGGCGAGAGGGTGCCGAAGTGCAGGTGCGGGGAGAGCCGGGAGGTGGCGTCGCCGGCCAGGTCGTCGTGGGCGGCCCCGTAGTCCTGGACGCCGGTGCGCAGCCACCGCGCCAGCAGCCGCCGGGCCTCGTCCTCGCCGCCCCGGGCGAGGCCCGGGGAGAGGCCGGTGACGGCGGCGCGGGCGGGCAGTGGCTCGGAGCCGATGCCCTCGGGGACCCGGACGGCGCGGGGCGCGGGGGCGACGGCCCGCAGGGGCAGCTCCGACCAGCGGCGCAGGTAGGGCGTGAAGACGGCGAAGTGGTCGGAGCCCGCCGGACGCACGGCCCCGGGGGCGACGGCGGTGACCACGCCGTCGTGGACGTGGAGCCGTCGGCCCTCGGCTTCGAGCGCGGTGCGCAGCCGGTCCTCGCGGGCGTGGGCGTACGCGCTGACCCCGGCGGCCAGGTGGACCTCGGCGGCGGCGCTCTCCCGGGCCAGGGAGCAGACCTCGGCGACGACGTCCCCGGAGCGGACGACGAGCCGGCCGCCGCGCTCGCGCAGCCCGGCGTCGAGGTCGGCGAGGCAGTCGGCGAGGAAGGCCAGCCGGTTGGGCGGGGCGAAGCCGGCGGCCGTGACGGCCCGGTCGCGGACGAAGAGCGGGACCACCTGGTCGCAGGAGGAGAGGGCGGCGCGCAGCGGCGGGTGGTCGTGCAGGCGCAGGTCGGAGGTGTACAGGACCACCGCGACGGTCATGGGCTCTCACTCCGGGGCAGGGCTGGGGCGGGTGGTGGGCACGATCCGGAAGAGCGGAAGAGACGGTTCAAGGGCTGTCGTCCCGTGCTGCGCCCGCCGGGGGCGCGGTGGGTGCGGGCGGGGGCGTCGGGGTGGGCCGCGCGGGCCCGGTACCGGGGCTCCCGCCCGCGCCGGGGCTCGGAGCTGTGTTTCCGCCCGGGCCCGGGACCGCTCCGGTGCGGTCCAGGTGTTCGGCGGCGCGGGCGATGTTGCGGGCCATCCCGCCGAAGACCACGGCGTGGAAGGGCGAGACGCTCCACCAGTAGAGGTGCCCGAGCAGTCCGTGCGGATGGAACAGGGCCCGTTGCCGGTACCGCGACCGCCCGGCGGCGGCCGTGCCGGTGCCCGGGGCCGTGCTCCGGTCCGGGCCCGGCTCCACGTACATCTCCAGCCAGGCCAGGCCCGGCAGGCGCATCTCGGCGCGCAGGCGCAGCAGGCGGCCCGGTTCGATCTCCTCCACGCGCCAGAAGTCCAGCGAGTCGCCCACCCGCAGCCGGGCCGCGTCACGGCGGCCCCGGCGGATGCCGACGCCGCCGACGAGCCGGTCCAGCCAGCCCCGTACCGCCCAGGCCAGGGGGAAGGAGTACCAGCCGTTGTCCCCGCCGATGCCCTCGACCACCTGCCACAGCGCGGCGGGCGGGGCGTCGACGGCGCGTTCGCGCCGGTCGGCGTAGAGGCTGCCGCCCGCCCAGTCCGGGTCGGTCGGCAGCGGGTCGCTGGGCGCGCCCGGTAGGGCGGCGGAGGACCAGCGGGTGACCACCTCGGCGTCGCGCACCCGGCGCAGGGCCAGCGCCAGCGCCTGGTCGAAGCCGACCGGGGCGCCGGGCGGGTCGGGGACGTGGCGGGCGATGTCGTGCTCCGCGCAGACCACCTCGTGGCGCAGGGACTCGGCGAGCGGCCGGGCCAGCGCGCGCGGGACCGGGGTGACCAGGCCGATCCAGTGACTGGAGAGCCTGGGGGTGAGCATCGGGACGCGCAGGACGATCCGGCGGGGCAGCGCGGCCACCACGGCGTAGCGGCGCATCATCTCCTCGTACGTGAGTACGTCCGGGCCGCCGATGTCGAAGGCCCGGTCGACCCCGGGCGCCATGGCCGCGCTGCCGACGAGGTACCGCAGGACGTCCCGGACGGCGATGGGCTGGCAGCGGGTGCCGACCCAGCTGGGGGTGACCATGACGGGCAGCCGTTCGGTCAGGTAGCGCAGCATCTCGAAGGAGGCGGAGCCGGAGCCGATGATCACGGCGGCGCGCAGGAAGGTGGTGGGCACGGCCGAGCCGAGGAAGATCTCGCCGACCTCGGCGCGGGAGCGCAGGTGCGGCGAGAGCTCCCGGACGGGGACGCCCACGGGGGTGAGTCCGCCGAGGTAGACGATGCGGCGGACCCCGGCGGCGCGGGCCCGCGCGGCGAAGATCCGGGCGGCTTCGCGGTCGCGTTCCTCGAAGCCGGGGCCGGTGCCGAGGGCGTGGACGAGGTAGTAGGCGACGTCGATGCCGCGCAGGGCCCCGGCCACCGACTCCGGGTCGGTGACGTCGCCCCGGACGATCTCGGTCCGTCCGGCCCAGGGGTGGTCGCGCAGTTTCTCCGGGGAACGGGCCAGGCAGCGGACGCGGTGCCCGGCGTCGAGGAGTTCGGGCACCAGCCGCCCGCCGATGTAGCCGGTGGCCCCGGTGACCAGGCAGTGCGTACCCGTCATGGCGCTCTCCGCTCCTCTTCGTCCCGTACCGGATGTCCTGATGTCCTGCTACCACATGTCCTTTACCACATGTCCTGTAGCACTCGAATGTCCCGCACCGCTGGAGCCCCGCACCACCTGGACACGTCCAAGACCCCCTGTTGCTCCGAAGTCAAGGCGGTGAGGAGGGGACGCGATGACCGGGCGGGCGAGGACGATCACGCACGTGTACGGCCCTGGTCGGCGGGGGTGTTCCGGGTCTGACGGCGGCCCACGTGCCGGCGCGGGCCCGCGCGGCCCTGACCGGCGCGGCGGTGGCCGCGAGGGGCAGCGGCGGGGCGGCGGAACTGCCGCCGGGGTCTGCCGCTCCGGGGCGGGGGCCGCTCCTACGCTCGGGCGAGGACGGCGGCGGGTCATCCGCCGCCGCGCACGCAGCAGAAGGGGACCCGATGGACCCGAACCCGAACCCGAGGACGAACCCGAACCCGAAGGGCGATCCGAGGACGAGCAGGCTGGCCACCGGCGGCGCCGCGATCATGCTGGCCGCGGGGATCGCGATCGCCGCGGCGGGCGCGGCCCAGGCCGCACCGGCCCCTTCCGAGCGGATCACCTCCGTGCGGCAGCTGCACGAGACCCTCGCCCAGGCGGTGGCCCAGGAGCGGGCCCTCGGCGCGCAGGGCCCGCTCGGCGACCCCATCGGCCGTGAGGTGGTCCTCTCGCACGACACGATCGACGGCTGAGGGGGCGGGGCCGGTGAGCACCGTGGGAACCGATCAGCCGACCGTGCGGTCCGTGGCCGCCCCGGCCACGACATGGTGCCCGAGCGGCGAGGCGCGGGCCCCCGAGTCCGTCGTCCTCGGCGTCCGTTCGGGCCGGGACGGAAGGGTGACCTATCTCGCCGACCCGGTCCCGGCGTCCGGGGTGCTCGGCTCGGTCCCCGAGGGGATCGAGCCGACGCGGGTCCTGAGGTTCGCCTCGCACTGCGTCTCCGCCTGCGTCAACCGGCGGGGCGAGGACTGCGCGCTGGTGGAGCGGGTCCTGACCCTGCCGTCCCCGGCGGACACCCGCGCGGTCCCGCGGTGCCACCTGCGCGCCCGGTGCCAGTGGTGGCGGCAGACGGGCGTGGACGCCTGCCACCGCTGCCCGGCCGTCACCACGGCCACCTTCCGTGAGGACGAACTCGCCACCCTGGTCGCGGACCCGTCCACCACCCCCGCCCAACTGGCGTCCTGGATCGCCGCGGCGAGCTGACCGGCCCGCTGACCGGCTCCGGCGGGGGCCGGGAAGATCCCGCAGCCGTCGCGAGTTAGGAGAACCGTGAACGATATGGAGCGGGTGGACGTGGTGGTCGTGGGCGCCGGGCAGGCGGGTCTGTCCAGCGCCCACCACCTGACGCGGGCGGGGCTCGGGCACGTGGTCCTGGACCACTCGCCCCGGCCGGGCGGGGCCTGGCAGTTCCGCTGGCCCTCGCTCACCTACGGCAAGGTGCACGGCATGCACGCCCTGCCGGGCATGGAACTCACCGGCGCCGACCCGCTGCGGCCCTCGTCCGAGGTGATCGGCGAGTACTTCGACGCGTACGAGCGCCGCTTCGGCCTGCGTGTGCGCCGCCCCGTGGACGTCTCGGCGGTGCGGGACGCGGCCGACGGGCGACTGCTGGTGGAGTCCTCGGCCGGGCTCTGGTCGGCGCGGGCCCTGATCAACGCCACCGGGAGCTGGGACCGGCCGTTCTGGCCGCGCTACCCGGGCCAGGAGTCCTTCCGGGGCCGCCAGCTGCACACCGCGAACTATCCGGGGCCGCAGGAGTTCGCCGGGGCCCGGGTGATCGTGGTGGGCGGCGGCACGTCCGCGGTGCAGCACCTGCTGGAGATCGCCGAGGTGGCGGCGGAGACCACCTGGGTGACCCGTAGGCCCCCGGTCTTTCGCGACGGCTCCTTCGGTGAGGCCGAGGGCCGCGCGGCGGTGGCCCTGGTGGACGAGCGGGTGCGCCGGGGTCTGCCGCCGCAGAGCGTGGTCAGCGTGACCGGGCTGCCGCTGAACGAGGCCGTCCGGGCGGGTCTGGAGTCGGGGGTGCTGGACCGCCGGCCCATGTTCGAGCGGATCACGGACTCGGGGGCCGTCTGGGCGGACGGGCGGCGCGTGGAGGCGGAGGTGATCCTGTGGGCCACCGGGTTCCGGGCCGCTGTCGACCACCTGGCCCCGCTGGGCCTGCGCGAGCCGGGCGGCGGCATCCGGGTCGAGGGCACCCGGGCCGTCCGTGACGAACGCGTCCACCTGGTCGGCTACGGCCCGTCGGCGAGCACCATCGGCGCCAACCGGGCGGGCGGCGCCGCGGTCCGCGAGATCCGCCGCCTCCTGACCCGCGAACGGGCGGTTCCGTCCCCGGCCCTCCCCCGCTGACCCGCGCCAGACGGCCTGGCCAACGACGCCCCGGCCACCGGGCCCGCCGGGACGACAGTGACAACCGGGGCCATGGTGCGGGCCGCTACCCGGTGCGGGCGCCTGCGACCGTGACCGCCGTCCGGCCCGTCATGCGATCACGTTCACGCGTTCACGCGTTCACGCGTTCACCGGGGCAGGTTCGGTGAGCCTGACCTCCTCCGGGGCGAGCGCGGCGTCCCGGTCCCGGCGGACCAGGGCCGCGTACCGGCCGTCCGCCTCCAGCAGTTCTTCGTGGGTACCGCGCTCGGCTATCCGGCCCTCGTCCAGGACCACGATCTGGTCGGCGTCGCGGACGGTGGAGAGCCGGTGCGCGATGGTGATGGTGGTGCGGCCTGCGGAGAGGTGGTCGATGGCCTGCTGCACGGCGTACTCGGTGCGGGTGTCGAGGGCGCTGGTGGCCTCGTCGAGGATCAGGACCGGCGGGTCCCTCAGGATGGTGCGGGCGATGGCGAGGCGCTGTTTCTCGCCGCCGGAGAAGCGGTATCCGCGTTCCCCGACCAGGGTGTCGTACCCGTCGGGCAGGGAGGCGATGTGGTCGTGGATCTGGGCCGCGCGGGCCGCCTCGACGATCTCCTCGTCGGTGGCGTCCGGTTTGGCGAAGCGCAGGTTGTCCGCGACCGAGGCGTGGAAGAGGTAGGTCTCCTGGGAGACCACGCCTATGGAGCGGGCCAGCGAGTCGAAGTCGAGGTCGCGCACGTCCACCCCGTCGAGCACGACCCGGCCGCCGGTCACGTCGTAGAGCCGGGGCACGAGGTAGCTGAGCGTGCTCTTGCCGGAGCCGGTCGGGCCGACCACGGCCAGGGAGCCGCCGGCCGGGACCGTGAGGTCGATCCCGGACAGGGTCGGCCCGCTCCTGGCGTCGTAGGCGAAGTCCACGTTCTCCAGCCGGACCTCGCCCTTCGCCCGTTCCAGCCGCACCGCGTCCTCGCGCTCGGTGATGTCCACCGGCAGGTCGAGGTACTCGAAGATGCGGGCGAACAGGGCGAGTGAGGTCTGTATGTCCACACCGGTCGACAGCAGGCTCACCGCGGGCCGGAACAGGCCCTGCTGCAGGGTGACGAAGGCGACGAGGGTACCGATGGAGAGGGCGGGGGCGCCCGTCTGGAGGGTCATGCCGGCGGCCCAGTAGATGAGCGCGGGCATGGCGGCCATGACGATGCCGATGGTGGACATCCGCCAGCGCCCGGCCATGCTGGAGCGCACTTCGAGGCCGACGAGCTTCTCGGACTCGGCGGAGAAGGCCCGGGTGAGGGAATCGGCGCGGCCCATGGTGCGGCCGAGCAGGATGCCGCTGACCGAGAGCGACTCGGTGACGGTCGCGGCCATGGCGGCCATCTGCCGCTGCCGCTGGGTGGTGATCCTCTTGCGTTCGCGCCCGACCCGTCGGCTGATCCACACGAAGACGGGGAGGAGGAGCAGCGAGACGAGGGTGAGCCGCCAGTCGAGTGCCAGCATCGCGACGACGGAGGCGATGACGGCCGTCAGGTTGGAGACGAGCGAGGTGGCGGTGGAGGTGACGGTGGCCTGCATGCCGCCGATGTCGTTGGCGATGCGGGACTGGACCTCGCCGGTGCGGGTCCGGGTGAAGAAGGCCAGCGGCATCCGCTGGAGCTGGGCGTAGACGGCGGTGCGCAGGTCGTGCATGACGCGCTGGCCGACCGTGGTGGATATGAAGGTCTGGAGCACGCCGAAGACGCTGGTGACGACGGCGGTGAGGATCATGCCGAGGGCGAGCAGGCTGAGCAGGCCGGTACGGCCCTGCGGGATCGCGACGTCGAGGATCTGTTTGAGCAGGAACGGCGAGGCCACGCCGACCAGCGAGGAGGCCCCGACGAGGAGGCCGACGACGGCGAGCCGGCCGCGGTAGGGGTGGAAGAGGCCCATGATGCGGCGCAGCTCGCGCGGCTGGTCCGCCGGGGCGGGGCGGCTGGGGTCCAGGGGACGCTTCGACGGCGTCCATTCCGGTTCGTCGCGACGCATGGGCACCCTCCCGGGAGGTCGGCGGTCAAGTTCATCGGAGCATAGCTCATTGTTACCTATACTCACAATGAACGGCGTCCTGATATTGTTCCCGTATGAGCACCGCTTCCGACACCGATCGGCTCCTCGCGGAGCAACTGCTCCGGCTGACCCGCAGGCTCCACCGCAGCCAGAAACGCCACATGGAACCCCTCGGGATCACTCCTGCCCAGAGTCGGCTGCTCCGACTGGTCTCGCACTACGAGGCCGGCCTGCCGCCCCGGATGGCGGACCTCGCCGCGCGCCTGGAGGTCGTCCCCCGCGCCGTGACCACCCTGGTCGACGGCCTGGAGGCGGCCGGGTGCGTGCGTCGCGCCCCCGATCCCGCGAACCGGCGCGTCGTACGGATCGAGCTGACCGACACCGGCCGCGCCACACTGCGCCGTCTGCGCAACGCGCGGACCGACGCCGCAGAGGAGATCCTGGCTCCATTGACCGCCGATCAGCGCGAGGTGCTCGGCGGCCTGCTGAACGCTCTGGCGGACGCCCCGGCGGAGCACCACTGCCGATGAGGCCGGGCCGGTGACGGCCCGCGAGCGGGCGAGGGGTCGCACATGCCGCTGCTGGAACCGAGACCGGGGGCCCCGCGTCCGCACGGCGCCGGGGGCCCCGCCCCGGACCGGGTCCCCGGCCACCGGGCCGCCGGCACCCCCGAACCGCTGCGCACCGATCTCATCGAGCTGCTGGGCGCCGAGAAGGTGCTGTGGAACGTCTCCGACCTGGTCCGTTACGCCTCCGACGCCTCCCCGTACCGCTTCGTGCCCCAGGTCGTGGTGGTCGCCGAGGACCTCGACGACGTCTCCGCCGTCCTCTCGTACGCCCACGGCAGACAGCGCGAGGTCGTCTTCCGCGCCGCCGGGACCTCGCTCAACGGGCAGGCCCAGGGCGAGGACATCCTGGTCGACGTGCGCCGCCACTGGTCCGGGACCGAGGTGCTGGAGAACGGTCTGCGCGCACGGATCAGGCCGGGCACCACCGTCGTCCGGGCCAACGCCGCGCTCGCCCGCCACGGCCGGGTTCTCGGCCCCGACCCGGCCAGCGCCATCGCCTGCACCGTCGGCGGGGTCGTCGCGAACAACGCCTCCGGCATGACGGCGGGCACCACGCGGAACTCGTACCGGACGCTCTCCTCCCTCACTTTCGTGCTGCCCGGAGGCACCGTCGTGGACACGGCGGACCCGCTGGCCGACGAGGAGCTGGCACGCGCCGAACCGGTGCTGTGCCGGGGGCTGCTGGAGATCAAGGCGGAGATCGGGGCCGATGCGGAGCTGACGGCCCGCATCCGCGCCAAGTACGAGATCAAGAACACCACCGGCTACCGGCTCGACGCCTACCTGGACGGCGCCACCCCCGTCGAGATCCTGCGCGGGCTGATGGTCGGCTCGGAGGGGACCCTGGGCTTCATCTCCGAGGTCGTCTTCGACACCCTCCCGCTGGACCGCGAGCGCGCCACCGCGCTGCTGTTCTTCCCCTCCCTGCCCGCCGCGGCCGACGCCGTACCGCTCTTCACCGAGGCGGGCGCCCTCGCCGTCGAACTGATGGACGGCAACACGCTGCGCGCCTGCGTCAGCGTCGCCGGTGTCCCCGCGGACTGGGCCGGCCTGCCCGGGGGGACGGCCGCGCTGCTGGTGGAGTTCCGGGCCCCGGACGAGAGGGGCCTGGCCGCCTGCGAGCGGCGCGCGGCCCGGGTCCTGGACCGGCTGGAGCTGGTCGCCCCGGTGGCCTCGGTCACCAACGCCTTCACCCGGGACCCGCGGACCGCCGGCGGCTACTGGAAGGCCCGCAAGGCGTTCGTCACCGCCGTCGGCGGGGCCCGCCCCTCCGGCACCACACTGATCACCGAGGACTTCGCCGTACCGCCCTCCCGGCTGGCCGAGGCGTGCGAGGCGCTCCTGGCGCTCCAGGCGCAGCACGGCTTCGACGCGGCCGTCGCCGGTCACGCGGCCCACGGCAACCTGCACTTCCTGCTCACCTTCGACGCCGCCCGGGCCGCCGACGTCGAGCGGTACGCGGCCTTCATGGACGCCTTCTGCCGGCTCACCGTGGAACGGTTCGACGGTTCCCTGAAGGCCGAGCACTCCACCGGCCGCAACATGGCCCCCTTCCTGGAACTGGAGTGGGGGCCCCGGGCCACCGAGCTGATGTGGCGCACCAAGCGGGTCGTCGACCCGGACGGCGTGCTCGCCCCGCGCATCCTGCTCGACCGTGACCCGCGGGCGCATCTGCGCGGCCTGAAGACGATTCCCCGGGTGGAGGCGGTGGCCGATCCGTGCATCGAGTGCGGGTTCTGCGAACCGACCTGCCCCAGCGGGGACCTCACCACCACGCCCCGTCAGCGGATCGTGCTGCGCCGCGAGATGATGCGCCAGCAGCCGGGGTCGGCCGTACTGGACGGGCTGCTGGACGCCTACGGTTACGACGCCGTCGACACCTGCGCGGGCGATTCCACCTGCATGCTCGCCTGCCCGGTCTCCATCGACACGGGCGCGCTGATGAAGGATTTCCGCCACCGCCGGCACGGCCCGCGCGAGGAGCGGGCCGCCGCGCTGGCCGCCCGCCGGTTCCGGGCCGTCGAGGCCGCCGCCCGGCTGGCCGTGGCCGCCGCCGGAGCCGTGGGCGACCTGGGCGGGGACCGGCTGCTGGAGGCGGTCACCAGGGCCGCGCGCAAGGCCGTGGGTCCCGATCTGGTCCCCCAGTGGCTGCCGCAGATCCCCGGCGCCGCCGCGCGGAAGCTGCCGGACACCCGGCGGGCGGGCGCGGCGGCCGTGTACTACCCGGCCTGCGTCAACCGGATCTTCGGCGGCCCGGCCGGGCTTCGCGGGCCCTCGCTGCCGGAGGCCGTGGTGGCCCTGTCGGAGCGGGCCGGGAGACCGGTGTGGCTCCCCGGCGACGTGCGCGGCACCTGCTGCGCGACGATCTGGCACTCCAAGGGCTACGACGCCGGGAACCGGGTGATGGCCGACCGGATCGTGGAGGCCGCCTGGGGCTGGACGGACGGCGGGCGGCTGCCGCTGGTGGTCGACGCCTCGTCCTGCACCCTGGGCATCGCGCGGGAGGTGGTGCCGTACCTCAGTGCGCGCAACCGGGCCCTGCACGCGGAACTGACCGTCGTGGACTCGGTCGTGTGGGCGGCGCGGGAGCTGCTGCCGCGTCTGGAGATCCGGCGGAAGGTGGGTTCGGCGGTGCTCCATCCCACCTGTTCCATGCACCATCTGGACGACGTCGCGCAGTTGCGGGAGGTGGCCGAGGCGTGCGCCCGGGAGGTGGTGGTCCCGGACGACGCGGGGTGCTGCGCCTTCGCGGGCGACCGGGGCATGCTGCACCCGGAGCTGACCGCCTCGGCGACGGCGCGCGAGGCGGCACAGGTGACGGCCCGGGAGTTCGACGCCCACCTGTCGGCGAACCGGATGTGCGAGGTGGGCATGGACCGGGCCACCGGGCGCGGTTACCGCTCGGTGCTGCTGGAACTGGAGCGTGCCACCCGCCCCTGACGGAAATTCGATTGCCCAGGTCGGGTCCGGAAGGCGAACCTTGCACGGTTTGGACCACTCGACCAGTCACGACCAGTCATGGGGCGTCATGCAGATCAGCGATCTTCCGTATCCGGACCCTGGGGTACCCGATGTTCGCTCCGGACCGCGCTTCCTGCTGTGGCTGGGGCGGGGACAGCTCGGTGGCCAGGCCAGGAGCACGGGCTGGGGGCTGCTGCACCACTGCGGCATCGCCGGGCTGCCCTTCGCGGTCGGCCTCGGTGTCGAGGCGGTCGTGGACGGCGACGGCGGCCGGCTGCTGCTGGTGGGCGCGCTGATCGCGGCGCTGGGCATCGCCATCTCCCTCGGTGACGCCATGCTCCACCGGACCGCCGTCACCAACTGGATCACGGCGGCGGCCCGGGTCCAGCAGCTCCTCGCCCGCAGGACGGCCGAGCTGGGCGCCGCGCTGACCCGGCGGGTCGCGGCCGGTGAGGTCGTCGCCGTCTCCACCGGGGACGTGGAGAAGATCGGCTGGTTCGTGGAGGCCGTCTCCCGTTTCCTCGCGGCGGCCACCACCCTCGTCCTGGTCTGTGTGGGCCTGGTGTTCTACGCGCCGTCCCTCGGCCTGGTCGTGGCCCTCTCCATGCCGGTGCTGGCGCTCGCCGCCCTGCCTCTGCTGCCCCGGGCCACCCGGCGCGCCGACATCCAGCGCGAGCGGGCGGGCAGGGCCACCGAGCTGGCCTCCGACACCGTCGCGGGGCTGCGGGTGCTGCGCGGCATCGGCGGGGAGGAACTCTTCCTGGGCCGTTACCGCGAGGCGTCGCAGGCCGTGCGGGAGGCCGCGGTGCGCAGTGCCCGGATGTGGGCGCTGATCTCGGCGATCCAGGTGGTGCTGCCGGGTCTGCTGCTGATCGCGGTGGTCTGGTACGGCTCCGCGCTCGTCCTGGACGGCAGGCTCGCGGTCGGTGAACTCGTCACCGTCTTCAGCGCGGTGTCCCTGATGCTCTACCCCCTGCGGAACGTGGAGGAGATCGCCATGGCGTACTCCTTCTCGCGCCCCTCCGCCCAGCGGGCCGCCCGGGTGCTGGCACTGACCCGTACGGACGCCGGGGAGGAGCCCTCGGTGGCCGCCGGGCCGCCCCGGGAACCGGCTCCGGGCGGGGACCTGTACGACCCCCGGACCGGGCTGATGGTCCCGGCGGGCCGGTTCACCGCCGTCGTGTGCGGGGACCCGGACCTGGCGGGAAGGCTGGCGGAACGCCTCGGCGGGCACCCCGTGCACACCACCGCCGCCGACTCCGACGGGGAGCCGGAGGGCGGGGAGCGTCCCTCGGCGCTGCTGGGCGGGGTCGCGCTGGACGAACTCGCGCTCGACACCGCGCGCAGGCTGGTCCTCGTCCAGGACAAGGAGCCGGTGCTGCTCTCCGGGACGCTGCGCGAGCTGTTCGAGGTGCCGTCCTCCGGTGCCGTCGCCCCGCAGGAGGCGCTGGACGCGGCCCGGTGCGGGGACGTCCTGGACGCGCTGTTGCAGTCGTCCCCGGACGGGACCGAGGACCCGATGGACGCACGGATCACCGAGCGCGGCCGGTCGCTGTCCGGCGGGCAGCGCCAGCGGCTCGCGCTGGCCCGGTCCCTGGTCACCGACCCGGAGGTACTGGTGCTGGACGAGCCGACCTCGGCGGTCGACTCGCACACCGAGGCCCTGATCGCGGACGGGGTCGCGGCGCTGCGGGCCGGGCGCACCACGGTGGTCCTGTCCTCCTCCCCGCTGCTGCTGGACCGCGCCGCCCGGGTCGTCCTCCTCCACGGGGGCACGGTGGCGGCGGTCGGCACCCACCGCGAACTGCTGCGCACCGAACCGCGTTACCGGGCCGTCGTCACCCGCGAGACCGACGAGGAACAGCGGCTCGCGGGGCTCGGCCTGGACCGGCTGTCCGAAGTACTCACAGAGATCGAGGAATCCGCATGATCGGCGTGGCGCCACCGGAGTACGATCCGGCGGCCCCCGAGTCGGCCGCCACCCTGCCCGTGGGCACGTCGGCGACCGTACGGGGATATGTGAGCGGCCTGTTCCGGCGCCACCGGCGGGCCTTCGCGGTGCTGGTGACGGTCAACGCGGTCGCGGTGATCGCCTCCATGGTCGGCCCGTACCTGCTGGGACGGGTCGTGGACGACCTCTCGGCGGGGGCGCGCGATCTCCAGCTGGAGCGCGTGGCGTTGCTGTTCGCGCTGGCGTTGCTGCTGCAGACCTTGTTCGTCCGGCTGGTGCGGCTGCGCGGGGCGATGCTGGGCGAGGAGATGCTCGCCGATCTGCGCGAGGACTTCCTGGTGCGGTCGGTGGGGCTGCCGCCGGGCGTGCTGGAGCGGGCGGGCACCGGTGACCTGCTGTCGCGGATCACCACCGACATCGACCGGCTGGCCAACGCGATGCGTGAGGCCGTGCCGCAGCTCGCCATCGGTGTGGTGTGGGCGGGGCTGCTCTTCGGGGCGCTCGCGGTGACCGCGCCGCCGTTGGCGCTGGCCGCGCTGGTGGCGCTGCCGGTGCTGGTGATCGGCTGCCGCTGGTACTTCCGGCGGGCGCCCTCGGCGTACCGCTCGGAGGCGGCGGGGTACGCGGCGGTCGCCGCCGTGCTCACCGAGACGGTGGACGCGGGCCGCACGGTCGAGGCGCACCGCCTGGGGCAGGACCGGATCGCGCTGTCGGACCGGCGGATCAGGGAGTGGACCCAATGGGAACGCTACACATTGTTCCTGCGGACGGTCCTCTTCCCGGTCATCAACGTCACCTATGTGACGATCCTGGGTTCCGTGCTGCTGGTCGGCGGCTACTGCGTGCTGCGGGGCTGGATGTCGGTGGGACAGCTGGCCACGGGGGCGCTGCTGGCGCAGATGATGGTCGATCCGATCGGCCTGATCCTGCGCTGGTACGACGAGTTGCAGATCGCCCAGGTGTCGCTGGCGCGTCTGGTGGGCGTACGGGAGATCGAGCCCGACGCCGGGGACGCGAAGGTGGTCCCGCAGGGCCGGGACGTGCGGGCGCGGGAGGTCCACTTCGGCTACCGGGAGGGCGTGGACGTCCTGCACCGGGTGTCGATGGAGGTGGCGCCGGGTACGAGGATGGCGCTGGTGGGGCCTTCGGGCGCGGGCAAGTCCACGCTGGGCAGGCTGCTGGCGGGCATCTACGCGCCCCGGACCGGCGAGGTCACCCTCGGTGGGGCACGGCTGTCGCGGATGCCCGCGGAGCGGGTGCGGGAGCAGGTGGCGCTCGTCAACCAGGAGCACCACGTGTTCGTGGGTTCGCTGCGGGACAACCTGCGGCTGGCCCGGACGGACGCGGGGGACCCGGAGTTGTGGGCGGCGCTCGGCGCGGTGGACGCGGACGGCTGGGCGCGGGCCCTGGAGGCCGGTCTGGACACCGAGGTCGGGTCCGGTGGCACCGCGCTGACCCCGGCGCAGGCGCAGCAGGTCGCGCTGGCCCGGCTGGTGCTGGCGGACCCGCACACGCTGGTGCTGGACGAGGCCACCTCGCTGCTGGACCCGAGGGCCGCACGGCATCTGGAGCGTTCGCTGGCGCGGGTGCTGGACGGCCGGACGGTCATCGCGATCGCGCACCGGCTGCACACGGCGCACGACGCGGACGTGATCGCGGTGGTCGAGGGCGGCCGGATCAGTGAGCTGGGCTCGCACGACGAGCTGGTGGCGGCCGACGGCGCGTACGCGGCGCTGTGGCGGTCCTGGCACGGGTGACCCGTGCGGGGCTCACGGCCCGTGCCCCCCGGTCCCGCTGTCGCGGGGCCCCGGGGCGCGGGCCGTCGTGTGTCCGGCCCACATGATGTCCGTCCGGGGGCGGAGGTGGACAGACGGCCGGTGCGGTCCTCGTGGGGGGGCTCAGATCAGGCCGAGGGCCGACGCGCCGCCGACCCCTCCGAGGAGCATGAACACCGGCATGAGGACCTTGAGCTCCACCCAGCTCCCGGCACGGAAACGCATCATCTTGGGCGGGCCTATGGGGTACCAGCGCTTGCCGGCGATGGGCAGGGGCCACAGGATCGGGCAGCCGGAGACGGTCAGCGCGTCCCCGATGTCGTGGACCAGGGCGCCGAGCAGGATGGGCAGGCCGAGCCAGAGGTACTCCTGGCCGGGGCCGGTGAAGAGCCAGCCGGCGCCGTTTCCGGGCTGGTCGAGCACTCCGGCCAGAATCCACGCGCTGGTGGCGCCGAGCAGCCAGACGAGGACGTCGCTGGACATGCGGGCGGCCCGCCACAGCAGGCCCTCGACGGCCAGCACCAGGTGGACGAAGAGGAGCGCGAGGACGCCCCAGCGGTCGGCCGTGACGGCGAGCGCGGAGGAGCCGCCGCCGATCAGGACGGCCCAGAGCCAGGTGTGGGTCAGGGTGCGGTGACCGCCGGTGCGGCGGGCGTCCCGGGGGGCGCGGGTGGCCTTGTAGACGCTGTAGGAGACCTTGTCGACCACTTCGCACAGGCCCCGGGAGAGCGGGCCGAAGGCACGGGAGATGGTCGCCGACTTGTGGTCGAGGTCGGGGGCGAGGGCGGCTCCGGCGCAGATCAGCGCGCCGACGACGAGGACCGGCCAGGGCATGGGGTGCCCGGCGGCCGTGGTCGCCGCGCCCACCCCCAGCCAGGCCGCCGCCCCGGACAGTGAGTGCGCCGGACCCATCATGGTCGTTCCCCGCCCCGGTGGTGTGCTGGTCGGGCCCCGCCGACGGTTTCGCCGGGGCCGCATCGACGGCACAGCGTACCGTCGATGATCTTCGTTACGTCCGCCGGTTCCCTCATCCGGGAGGAAGCCAGGCAAGATGGGGGGTGTGACCCTCATTGATCAGCTCCCGCCGAACGCCGACCCCGACGCCCTCTTCGAGGCTTTCTCCTCGTGGGCACAGGACCAGGGCATCGCCCTGTACCCGGCTCAGGAGGAGGCGCTGATCGAGGTCGTCTCCGGGGCGAACGTCATCCTGTCCACCCCGACCGGCTCCGGCAAGAGCCTGGTGGCGGCGGGCGCGCACTTCACCGCGCTGGCCCAGGACAAGGTCACCTTCTACACCGCCCCGATCAAGGCGCTGGTCTCGGAGAAGTTCTTCGACCTGTGCAAGCTCTTCGGTACCGAGAACGTCGGCATGCTGACCGGGGACGCCTCCGTGAACGCGGACGCGCCGGTGATCTGCTGTACCGCCGAGGTGCTGGCCTCCATCGCCCTGCGGGACGGCAAGTACGCCGACATCGGCCAGGTCGTGATGGACGAGTTCCATTTCTATGCCGAGCCGGACCGTGGCTGGGCCTGGCAGATCCCGCTGCTGGAGCTCCCTCAGGCCCAGTTCGTCCTGATGTCGGCGACCCTCGGCGACATGAAGCGGTTCGAGGGGGACCTGACCCGGCGCACCGGCCGCCCGACCTCGGTGGTCCGCTCCGCGCACCGGCCCGTCCCGCTGTCGTACGAGTACGTCACCACGCCGATCACCGACACCATCACCGAGCTGCTGGAGACCCGGCAGGCCCCCGTCTACATCGTGCACTTCACCCAGGCCCAGGCGGTCGAGCGGGCGCAGTCGCTGATGAGCATCAACATGTGCACCCGTGAGGAGAAGGACCGGATCGCCGAGCTGATCGGCAACTTCCGCTTCACCACCAAGTTCGGCCAGAACCTCTCCCGCTACGTCCGCCACGGCATCGGCGTGCACCACGCGGGGATGCTGCCCAAGTACCGGCGCCTGGTGGAGAAGCTGGCCCAGGCCGGTCTGCTGAAGGTCATCTGCGGTACCGACACCCTCGGTGTCGGCGTCAACGTCCCGATCCGCACCGTGCTCTTCACGGCGCTCACCAAGTACGACGGCACCCGGGTCCGGACGCTGCGCGCCCGCGAGTTCCACCAGATCGCCGGGCGGGCGGGCCGGGCGGGCTTCGACACGGCGGGCTATGTGGTCGCCCAGGCGCCCGAGCACGTCATCGAGAACGAGAAGGCGCTCGCGAAGGCGGGCGACGACCCGAAGAAGCGTCGCAAGGTGGTGCGCAAGAAGGCTCCCGAAGGTTTCGTCGCCTGGTCGGACATCACCTTCGAGAAACTCATCGCCGCCGACCCGGAGCCGCTGACCTCGCGTTTCAAGGTCACCAACATCATGCTGCTGTCGGTCATCGCCCGGCCGGGCGATGCCTTCAAGGCCATGCGTCACCTCCTTGAGGACAACCACGAGCCGCGCAAGGCCCAGCTGCGGCACATCCGCCGGGCCATCGCGATCTACCGCTCGCTGCTGGACGGCGGTGTGGTCGAGAAGCTCGACACCCCGGACGCGGAGGGCCGCTCCATCCGGCTCACCGTCGACCTCCAGCAGGACTTCGCGCTCAACCAGCCGCTGTCCACCTTCGCGCTGGCCTCCTTCGACCTGCTGGACCCCGAGTCCCCCTCCTACGCGCTGGACATGGTCTCGGTCGTCGAGTCGACGCTGGACGACCCGCGTCAGATCCTGGCCGCCCAGCAGAACAAGGAACGCGGCATCGCCGTGGGGGCGATGAAGGCCGACGGGGTCGAGTACGAGGAGCGGATGGAGCGGCTCCAGGACGTCACCTATCCCAAGCCGCTCGAAGAGCTGCTCCTGCACGCCTACGACGTGTACAGCAAGAGCCACCCGTGGGTCCGCGACCACCCGGTCTCCCCGAAGTCGATCATCCGCGACATGTACGAGCGCGCGATGACCTTCACGGAGTTCACCTCCTTCTACGAGCTGGCCCGCACCGAGGGCATCGTGCTGCGCTACCTGGCGAGCGCGTACAAGGCGCTGGACCACACCATCCCCGACGACCTCAAGTCCGAGGACCTCCAGGACCTCATCGCCTGGCTGGGCGAGCTGGTCCGGCAGGTCGACTCCAGCCTGCTCGACGAGTGGGAGCAGCTGGCGAACCCGGAGGTGGAGACGGCGGAGCAGGCCCAGGAGAAGGCCGACCAGGTCAAGCCGGTCACCGCGAACGCGCGTGCCTTCCGTGTCCTGGTCCGCAACGCCATGTTCCGCCGGGTGGAGCTGGCGGCCCTCGACCACGTCAACGTGCTGGGCGAGCTGGACGGCGGGTCCGGATGGGACGCCGACGCCTGGGGCGAGGCCATGGACGGGTACTGGGACGAGTACGACGACCTGGGCACCGGGCCCGACGCGCGCGGTCCGAAGCTGCTGCAGATCGAGGAGGACCCCGCGCACGGCCTGTGGCGCGTGCGCCAGGCCTTCGCCGACCCTCAGGGGGACCATGGCTGGGGCATCAGTGCCGAGGTTGACCTCGCGGCCTCCGACGAAGAGGGCCGGGCAGTCATCCGGCTGACCTCGGTCGGCGAGCTCGGCGAGCTCTGACCGCACCCCGCACCCCACCGGCGCCGCCGGACCCGACCGTGGAGAGCCCCTGATGACGAACCCCGCCGAGAGACTGGTCGATCTCCTCGATCTGGAGCAGATCGAGGTCAACATCTTCCGTGGCGCCAGCCCGCAGGAATCCCTCCAGCGGGTCTTCGGCGGCCAGGTGGCCGGCCAGGCTCTGGTGGCCGCGGGCCGCACCACCGAGAGCGACCGCCCGGTCCACTCCCTGCACGCGTACTTCCTGCGCCCCGGCATTCCCGGGGTGCCGATCGTGTACCAGGTGGAGCGGGTCCGCGACGGGCGGTCCTTCACCACGCGCCGGGTCACCGCGGTCCAGCAGGGCAAGACGATCTTCAATCTCACCGCCTCCTTCCACCATCCGGAGGAGGGCGGCATCGAACACCAGCTGCCTCCTCGTCTCGATTTCCCCCATCCGGACACGCTCCCGAAGGTCGCGGACGAGATCCGCGCGCACCTGGGCGCCCTGCCCGAGGCGCTGGAGCGGATGGCCCGCCGCCAGCCCTTCGACATCCGGTACGTGGACCGGCTCCGCTGGACTCCCGAGGAGTTCGAGGACGCCGATCCCCGCAGCGCGGTGTGGATGCGCGCGGTCGGTCCCCTCGGGGACGACCCGCTCGTGCACACCTGCGCCCTCACCTATGCCAGTGACATGACCCTCCTCGACGCGGTGCGCATCCCCGTGGAACCCCTGTGGGGGATGCGCGGCTTCGACATGGCCTCGCTCGACCACGCCATGTGGTTCCACCGGCCGTTCCGGGCGGACGAGTGGTTCCTGTACGACCAGGAGGCGCCCATCGCCCACGGTGGGCGGGGGCTGGCCCGGGGCCGCATCTACGACCTGGAGGGCAGGCTGCTGGTCTCGGTGGTCCAGGAGGGCCTCTTCCGCCCCTATCCGCCCAAGTCGCCCATGCCGCCCATGCCGCCCAAGTCGTCCATGCCGACCGAGCCGGCCTCCAGGAGCTGAGTCCCGACCATGCCCGCCCCGTCCCTCCCCTGCCCTTGCGGTCTGCCCGCCGCCTACCCCGAGTGCTGCGGCCGGTTCCACTCCGGTGCCCGGCAGGCGCCCACCGCCGAGCTGCTGATGCGCTCGCGGTTCAGTGCCTTCGCCGTCGGCGACACCGCCTACCTGCTGCGGTCCTGGCACCCCTCGACCCGCCCGGACCGGCTCGACCTCGATCCCGGGCAGCGCTGGGACCGGCTGGAGATCCTGGCCACCGAGCGCGGCGGGCTGTTCGAGACGCGGGGCTCGGTGGAGTTCCGGGCCCATTACCGGGAGGGCGGGCACACCGGTTCACTGCGTGAGCACAGCGACTTCTCCCGGGAGAACGGGGCCTGGCTCTACGTCGGCCCCCTCTCCCCCGTCGACTTCGACTGACCCCGCGCCCCGGCCAGGGCGAAGGCCAGGCCGCCCCGGTAGCGGCGGATCTCCTGCGGTGACTGTGCCCGCAGCAGGCGGGCCGCCACGGCCGCGGCGGCCGGGATCTGCGGGTGCCCGTACGGCAGGGGCGGGGCGAGGGCGGCCAGCACGATCCGCTCCGCCGGATCGGGTACGGCCCTCCTGACCTCTTCCTCGGGGAGGACCGAGGCGAGCACCGCGGCGTGCTCCCAGGGGGCGGTGGTCCGCCTCAGCAGCAGTCCCACATGGCGCCCGCGCCACATGGACGGGCGCAGGTCCTCCTTGGCCGCCATCACCGCCTGGTCCGCCAGAGGCGCGACCCCCCGCAGTATCCCGGGCTCCCGGGCGGCGAACTCCTTCAGTTCCAGGGCCAGGTAGAGCCAGACCACGGCCCGGTACCGGTTGATCCGGTAGCCGACCGGGGCGACGTGCCCGCAGCGCGCGAGCCGGGTGAACCGGCTCGGGCTGATCCCCATCACCCCGGCGGCGGTCTCCGCTCCCGCCACGGTCTCGACCCGCGCGCGCAGCGTCTCCGGAAAACCCCCGGCCGCCCTGACCCGGTCCAGTTCCGCCCGGGTGTAGCGGGCCGCCCCGCCGGGCGGGCGTGGTCCGGCGCGTACGAGCCCCAGCTGGACGGCACGGGCGAACTCGCTCCGGCTCAGCCCCAGCTCCCCGGCGGCCCCCGCGCCGCTCACCGGCGCACCCGCACCCGCCTCAGCACCAGCGGCGAGGCCAGCACCCGGACCGGCGCCCACACCCGCACCCTCACGCACATCGGCGCCGACACCCGCGCCGTCCCGCAGCGCGGTTCCCCTCTGCATCATCACGGTCTCCCCCACGAGCGACGATTACTCTGTGTGAAGAAAGTAACTCACCGCAACGACACTCCGCGAGACCTGTGGACAACTTCGCGGGCCGCCCCCCACGCGGCCCCTCGGCCTCAGCCTCCGGTGATCCGCCGCTCCGTGACGCCCAGGTGCTCGCCGACCCGGTTGACCAGCAGCGTCATCTCGTACGCCACGTGACTCATGTCGGCCTCGGAGGCGCTCAGGACGCACAGGCAACTGCCCGCGCCCGCCGCCATCACGAAGAGGGCTCCCTCGTCGTACTCGACCATGGTCTGGCGCACCTCACCGGCCCGGAAGTGCCGTCCCGACCCCTTCGCCAGGCTCTGCAGACCGGCCGCGACGGCCGCCAGGTGCTCCGCGTCCGCCCTCTCCAGCCCGGCACTCGCGCCCGTCACCAGGCCGTCGTTGGAGAGCACCACCGCATGCCGGACCTGCTGGACCCGGCGCGTCAGGTCGTCCAGCAGCCAGTCGAGCTGCTTGTCCAGTGCCATACCGAGCCCCTCCCCGTTGGCGCGCGCCGACGTGGCCGCGCCCCACCCCGCGTAGTCGTCCCGCAAGCCTTCCCCACCAGCGGCTTTCGGGCAAGGAGGATGTCCCCATGGCGAAGAAGATGACTCAAGAGGAGTGGCGGGCGTTCGTCTCCCACTCCACCCGCACCGGAAAACTCTCCACCGTCCGCGAGGACGGGAGCCCGCACATCGCTCCCATCTGGTTCGTTCTCGACGGCGACTCCTTCGTCTTCAACACCGGCAGGGCAACCGTCAAGGGGCGAAATCTGGCCCGTGACGGCCGGGTCGCCCTGTGCGTGGACGACGAACGGCCACCGTTCTCGTTCGTCGTGCTCCAGGGCCGCGCCGAGATCAGCGAGGACCTGGGCGCGATGCTCACCTGGGCGACCAGGATCGGGGCCCGTTACATGGGTGAGGAGCGCGCGGCGGACTTCGGCCGCCGCAACGCCGTCCCCGGCGAGCTCCTCGTGCGGGTCCCGATCGACAAGGTGATCTCGGCGGCGGGCCTGGCCGGCTGACCGTCGATCGGGGACCGTCTCGCGGGTCCGGCGCGACGGCCGCCGCGCCGGACCCGCCCGTTCACGCGGTGTCCGCCTGCGGACCCACCGACTCCAGCAGCCGGGCGGTCTGTACCCGTCCGGCGTGTTCGACCAGTCTGATCAGCACTTCCTTACCCGAATCCCGGTCCCGCGCGTCACAGAGCACCACGGGCGTCGCCTGGTCCAGGTCCAGTGCGAGCGACACCTCGTGCACCCCGTACCGCCGGGCGTCCGTGAAGCAGTTGACGGCCACCACGAACGGAATCCGCCGGTGCTCGAAGTAGTCCACCGCCGGGAAGCAGTCCTCCAGCCGCCGTGTGTCGGCGAGCACCACCGCGCCCAGCGCCCCGTGGGACAGCTCGTCCCAGAGGAACCAGAAACGGTCCTGCCCCGGCGTTCCGAACAGGTAGAGCGAGAGCCCGGACCGGATGGTGATCCGCCCGAAGTCCATGGCCACGGTCGTCGTCGTCTTCTGCGCGACCCCGCCCGTGTCGTCGATCAGCTCGCCCGCCTCGCTGAGCAGTTCCTCGGTCCGCAGCGGCCGGATCTCGCTCACCGCGCCCACCAGCGTGGTCTTGCCCACCCCGAAGCCCCCGGCCACCAGGATCTTCAGTGCGAGCGCGGAGAGTTCCGCTTCGTCCTCCGGGTCCAGGTCCAGGTCCAGGTCCAGGCCGGGGTCGAGCCCCTCCGGGCCGGGGTCCTGGCCCGCGGCCCGACCCCGATACGGGTCGGGGGACGGCTCCGGTTCCATGCCGGGTACCGATACCGATACCGGTTGCGGGGCCGGGCCAGCAGCCGGTCCGTCGTCGTGCGGTGACATCACAGCGCTCGCAATCCTTCGATGACTTCACGCGGAGTCCGTCCGTCCGGCAAGCGGGGCGGGCGGTACGTGCGGCCGGGCCGGCCGGTGGGCGGGACGCGGTGCGCTCCGGCCGGGACAGCAGCGCGGCGGACGCGGGCAGGGCGTGGCGCGGCAGGGGGCAGCGCCACGCGGTGCCTCCGTCCGTGGCAGCGCGGCGGCCGGCCGCGGGCGCGTGGTCCAGGTGTCCCATGGCCACCGGAGGCTAGTCCGCGAGAGGGTGCGCGGGCGGGGCGCATCACAAAACCTATGGAAACTGCCGGATTGTGACAGATACGCGCCCGCCTGAGATCACCGCACGTGCCATCTTGCGCACATTCCGCAGCCTCCGACGGGTGGGAGATCATGGGCGCATGAGCGAGGACCACACACACGTGCAGGAGTTCTTCGGGGCGCGCGCCGCCGGCTGGGACCGCAAGTTCCCCGACGACGGGCCCGCCTTCGGCACCGCCGTGGCCGGACTCGGGCTGCGGTCCGGGGACCGCGTGCTCGACGCGGGCTGCGGTACCGGGCGGGCCCTGGCCCCGTTGCGGGCGGCCGTCGGTCCTTCCGGGACGGTGCTCGGCGCCGATCTCACCCCGCAGATGCTGGCCGCCGCGCGACGCGCCGGACGGGCCGCCGAAGGCGCGCTGCTGCTGGCGGACGTGGCACGGCTGCCGCTGCGCGACGGGTCGCTGGACGCGGTGTTCACCGCCGGACTCGTCACCCACCTGCCCTCCCCGGGGCCGAACCTGCGCGAACTGGCCCGGGTGGTCCGCCCCGGTGGCCGCCTCGCCCTCTTCCATCCGATCGGCCGGGCCGCCCTGGCCGTGCGCCAGGGCCGCGTCCTGACCCCGCAGGACCTGCGGGCCGAGCCCGTCCTCGGCCCGCTGCTGGCCGGTTCGGGCTGGGAGATGACCTCGTACGCCGACGAGGACGACCGCTTCATGGCCCTGGCGGTACGTCACTCCTGACCCGCCCTCACCACCGCATTGCCCAGGCCCCGCGCCCGGGGCCTGCGGGTGGGGCCTGCGGGGGGCGGGTCAGGCCGGGGGCTGGGCCCCGGCCCCGGCGGGCCGGCGGGGCCGGGGGACGGGGCAGCCGCCGGTGCCGGGCACCGGGAACGTGCCGAGTTCGCCCACGTCGTAGCCGCCGGGGTAGCCCTTGATCTCCGGGTTCTGGCGGGCGTAGTGCGGGGCTCTTCGCGGGGGCAGCAGCCGTACCGCGCGGCCCCTCAGCCGCAGGGCGCCGCGGACCAGCCTGCGCACCTGGGGGCGCGGCGACTCGTACCGGAAGGCGTCCAGCAGCGGCTCGTCGAGGAGGGCGAGGCTCGCGGCGCGGACGGCGGGGGCGAGCGGCGCCGGGTACCAGGAGGCCATCAGGCCGATGGTGGAGTCGGCGACCGCGCGACCGCCCTCGTCCCAGCCGAAGTGGTCCTTCTCGTAGGCATCGAGCGTGGCTTCGAACTCCTCGAAGGAACCGGGGATGTCCGTGATGCCCAGGTGACGGCCGAGGGTGGCGTAGTAGTGCGCGGCGGCCCGGCGTTCGTGGTGGGTCAGCGGGCGCCAGCCGTAGGAGTCCAGCCAGCGCGCGGGTACGACCACGAAGGTGCACAGGACGTAGCGCATGTCCTCGTTGCCGATGTCGTAGCTGCGGTGCATCTGGTTGACGCGGCGGATCGCGGTGCGGGCGGTGTCGCTCTCGAAACCGTGCTCGACGACCGCGTCGAGGAGCAGCGCGGTGTCGTCGTAGCGCTTCTGGGCGCGTTCGGTGAACTCGGCGGTCTCGGCCAGCAGACGGCCGATGCTCGGCACGGCGTACGTCCGGAACAGGGCGAGTTCCAGGGCGCGGGTGAAGTCCCAGGGGAACTCGTAGGTGGCGGTCAGCCGGTAGATGGTGAGGAAGTCCCTGTCGGGATCGAGGCGGAGGATCTCCCTGAGCCGGTCATAACGCTGCACCGGGCGTCCCTTCTGTGGCGGGTACCCAACTCTACGGTTCGGTAGCGGACTTGGAAATCTCTCTCCTGGCACCCCCTCGCACCCCCTTGCGCCCCCTCGCCCCGCACCGCACCGCAGCGCCCCCTTGAGACCCGGACATCCCAGAAAGTGACCCGCGTCACACTTGAACAGCGGTCTTCGGACAACCCCGGTGGGATAATCTCGGCCACCTCGTCCAAGTAGTCAAGGTTGAGGAACGCGTGCTCCCCGAGATCTCCGGTCTCATCGACTGCTCCGCCGTCTTTCTTCCCGCCGACCCCGCCCGCGACGGCCGGATCGCCTTCTGGCAACCGGACGGCAGCCCTCCCACCACCACGGGACCCGGCCCCGGCCCCGGCGCCGGCCCCGGACGCGGCACCCCGACGGAAACCGCCGCCACCGGCGCCGTCGAGGAACTCTCCGTCCTCGCCCCCGACCTGCGCCGGGTCACCGTGACCGCGCTCGTGCTCTCCGTCCGCGAGGCCCTGCCGTTGCTCACCCGGGCCCGCGCGGCCACCGCGACGGCCGCCGCACCCGGCGCCCCCGTGCCCCCGGCGGCCTTCTGGGGGGCCGCCGCGCTGCTGGCCCTGCGGTGCGTGGCCCGGGGGCTGTTGCTGCCCGGTCTGAGCCCCGGCGGCCATGACGCCTGGCGGCTCGGCCCGCTGGAGGCCGCCGACCTGGAGGCGGTGCGGGAGCTGGCGGCGGCCATGCCGCCCGGGGCCCGCCGCGTCCCCCTCACCCCGGCCGGTCCGCCCCGGCTGCCCGTACCGGAGCCGCTGCTGCGCGCCTTCCTCGACGCCGTCGCCGATACGCTGCCGCGCTCCCCCGCCGCGCCCGCCGCCACCGGTGGCGGCGCCTTCGCCGGTCGCGCGGCCCGGCTCCGGCCCGAGCTGCGCGAGTGGTCCGCCGAGGTCGCCGCCGGGCACGACGCGGGCGTACGGATCTCCCTGCGGGTCGAGTGCGACGTCGTGCCCGACCAGGGGGCCCGGGACGGGCAGGGGACCGGGGACGGGCAGGAGGTCGGGCACGGGCGCGGGCCGGGGGGCACACCGGCCTTCCGTGCCGTCCTCCAGCTGCACAGCCTGGCCGACGCCGCCCTCGTCGCGGATGCCGCCGATGTCTGGGCCGGTTCCGGAGCCGCCTCCTCCGCCTTCCCGCCGGGGGCCCGGCTGGACGCCCTGCGCGCCCTGCGCCGGGCCGCCCGGATCTGGCCCCCGCTCACCCCGCTGCTGGGCGCGGCCGTCCCGGACGCCGTCGCTCTCGCCGACGAGGACGTCACGGAACTGCTCGGGCGGGCCGCCCGCGCCCTGGCCTCCGACGGGGTCCAGGTGCACTGGCCGCGCGGCCTCACCCCGGCCCTCACCGCCCGCGCCGTCATCGGCGGGAGCAGTGGGAGCAGTGGGAGCAGTGGGAGCAGTGGGAGCAGTGGGAGCAACAAGAACAGTGGGACCGACGGGAGTAGCGGGAACGGCGGCCCGGTGTCCGGTTCCGGGCTGCTCTCCCCCGGCTCCCTCCTCTCCTTCGACTGGCGCTTCGCCCTCGGCGACCAGGGCGACCTCACCGCCGCCGAGCTCGACCGGCTCGCCGAGGCCCACCGCCCCCTGGTCCGGCTGCGCGACCGGTGGGTCCTGATCGACCCGGCCGAGGCCCGCCGGGCCCGCGCCCGGCAGGGCCGTGAGATCCCGGCCGCCGACGCCCTGGCGGCCGTGCTCACCGGGTCGGCCGAGATCGACGGCGCGCGGGTCGACGTCACGGCCACCGGTGGGCTGGAGCGGCTGCGCACCCTGCTCACGGCCGACCCGGAGACACCCGGACAGCCCGGCCGCACGGACCACCCGGACGGCACGGACGGCCCCGGCGGTCCGGACGGCCCGTGGCGGGCCGGTGTCCTGGAGGTGCCGCCCGCGCTGCGGGCCACGCTGCGCGACTACCAGGTGCGCGGTCTGCGCTGGCTGGCCCGGATGACCTCGCTCGGTCTCGGCGCCTGCCTCGCCGACGACATGGGCCTCGGCAAGACCGTCACCCTCATCGCGCTCCACCTGCACCGGGTGCGCGAGAACCCCGGCGCCGGGCCGACCCTGGTGGTGTGCCCGGCCTCGCTGCTGGGCAACTGGCAGCGGGAGATCGAGCGGTTCGCGCCCGGCACCCCCGTGCGCCGCTTCCACGGCCCCGGCCGCGATCTCACGGGGCTCACCGGCGGCTTCGTCCTGACCACCTACGGCACGATGCGCCTGGACGCCCCCGCGCTCGCCGCGTTCACCGGCGCCTCCGGGGGCTGGGGGATGGTCGTCGCCGACGAGGCCCAGCACGTCAAGAACGCGCGCTCCGCCACCGCCAAGGCCCTGCGCACGATCCCGGCGGCGGCCCGGGTGGCCCTCACCGGCACCCCCGTGGAGAACGACCTCTCCGAGCTGTGGGCCCTCCTGGACTGGACCACGCCCGGCCTCCTCGGCCGCCACGGCACCTTCCGCGCCCGCTACGCCGAACCGGTCGAGAGCGGCCGTGACCCGCTGGCGGCGGCCCGGCTGGCGGCGCTCGTACGGCCCTTCCTGCTGCGCCGCACCAAGTCCGACCCGGGCATCGTGCCCGAGCTCCCGCCCAAGACCGAGACCGACCATGCCGTCGCCCTCAGCCGCGAGCAGGCCGGGCTGTACGAGGCCGTCGTCCGCGAGACCCTCGCCGCCGTCACGGAGGCGGACGGGATGGCGCGGCGCGGTCTGGTGATCAAGCTGCTGACCTCCCTCAAGCAGATCTGCAACCATCCGGCCCAGTTCCTGGGCGCGCACGGGGTCAAGGGGGTCGCCGGCGTGCGTTCGGGCAAGCTGGAGCTGCTGGACGAGCTGCTCGGCACGATCCTCGCCGAAGGCGGTTCGGTGCTCGTCTTCACCCAGTACGTGGCCATGGCCCGCATCCTGGAGAAGCACCTCGCCGCCCGGGGGATCGCCTCGCGGCTCCTGCACGGCGGCACCCCGGTGCCGCGCCGTCAGGAGCTGGTGGACCGGTTCCAGGCGGGCGAGGTCCCCGTGCTCCTCCTCTCCCTGCGGGCGGCGGGCACCGGTCTCAACCTCACCCGGGCCGGCCATGTCGTCCACTACGACCGCTGGTGGAACCCGGCCGTCGAGGAGCAGGCCACCGACCGTGCCTACCGGATCGGCCAGACCCGGCCCGTCCAGGTCCACCGTCTGATCACCGAGGGCACGGTCGAGGAGCGGATCGCGCGGCTGCTGGCACGCAAACGGGCCCTGGCGGACGCCGTCCTCTCCGGCGGCGAGGGCGCGTTGAGCGAACTCACCGATGCCGAACTGGCCGCACTCGTCGCGTTCCGGCCCGCCCCGGGGAGCGGCGCGTGAACGCCCACGAGCCGTACGGGGAAGAGGAACACGGGCCGTACGAGGAGCACGAGGAGCACGGGGGGAACGAACGGCACGAGGGGCACGAGCCGTACGAGCGGACCTTCCCGGCGCTCCCGCCCGCCCCCGGCCGCGGCTTCGCCGGTACCTGGTGGGGTCACGCCTGGCTGCGCGCCCTGGAGGAGAGCGCGCTCGACGGCGAACAGGTCCGGCAGGGCCGCCGGTACGCGCGGTCGGGCGCGGTCGGCGCGGTCTCGGTGCGGCCCGGCGGGCTCACCGCGGTGGTGCGCGACCGGGACGGCACGGCGCACCGGACGGACGTGCTGGTGCAGGAGTTCACGGACGCGCAGTGGGACCGGCTGCTGGGGCTGGCGGCGGCCGAGTCCGGGTACATCGCGGCGCTCCTGGACCGGGAGGTGCCGCCGGAGCTGGCCGAGGACGCCTCGGCCGCCGGGGTGGAACTGCTGCCCGGCGTCGGGGAACTCGACCCGCGCTGCGACTGCGGCGAGTGGGACCACTGCCCGCACTCCGCGGCGCTCTGCTACCAGGTGGCCCGGCTGCTGGACCACGACCCCTTCGTCCTCCTGCTGCTGCGCGGACGCGCGCGGCGGCGGCTGGTGGAGGAGCTGGAGGAGCACAGCGCGGCGCGGGCGCGGGAACCGCGGGAACCGCGGGAACCGCGGGAACCGGACGACGTGGGCGTCCCGGCGGAGGCGGTGTACGCGGCCCAGGGCGCCCTGCCCGCGCTGCCCGGACCGCCCCGGCTGCCGGAGGCGGTGGGGCAGCCGCCGACGCTGGACACCGAGGGCGGGGCCGAGGCCGGACTCGACGTGGACGCGGTGGAGTTCCTGGCACAGGCCGCGGCGGCCGAGGCGTACGGGCTGCTGGCGCGGGCGCTGGCTCCGGGCCATGCCGACCACGCCCTGCCGGCCCCGCTCACGGCCGCCGAGGACGCCGTCCGGCTCGCGGCGCGCGCCTGCCACCTGCGGGTACGGTCCCGGCTGGCGGCGGCCACCGGCCGGGACCGGGCCGGGCTGGCCCTGGCGGTGCGGGCCTGGGAGTACGGCGAGGCCCCGGGCCTCGCGGCACTGGACGACGACTGGACGCCGGACCGGGCGACGCTGACCCGGGCGCGGGCGGCGCTCGCGGCGGCCTGGGCGGACGAGGAGGCTCCGGTGTTCCGCCGGGTCCGCGCCCGCTGGACGGAGCCGGACACCGGCCGTCAGCTGCGGCTGGGCCGGGAGGGGCGCTGGTGGCCGTACCGCCGGGAGGACGGCCGGTGGCTCCCGGCGGGCCCCTCGGCCGCGGACCCGGCGACGGCGCTGCCGGAGCCGCCGTAGTCGCCGGAGCTGTCGGAGCTGTCGGCCCCGCCACCGTGCGGGGCCGCCGGGTCGGGGGCGGCCCGGCGGCGTTCCAGGGGGCGGGGCCGCCCGGCTGACGGGGTTTCGGCGCGGACTGGCCGACGTACCGCTTGCGGGGGGCCCGGAGCAGGACGACCATGGGGGCGCTCCGCGTACCACCGCACCACGGGAGGGTGACATGGCCGGTCCTTCGGTGACACTGCCGGGCGGGACCGATCCCCTCGAACGCATACGCGAACTGCGGCGGGCCCATGCCGCGTTCACCCGGGACGGGCGGGTCGAGGCGCCGGTCCGGGCCGTGATCGCGAAGTCCTGGCGGCGGTGTGCCCGGGCCCGGGTCAGCCCGGAGTGCGCGCCCCGCGTGGAACTGGCGGAGGCGGAACTGCGGTCCTACCGCGAGCAGCACCCGCTGGCCCGGGTCCTCCCGGTCTTCCGTGACCTGGTCGGGGCGTTCGCCGCGCACGGGGCGCACCTGCTGGCGGTCTGCGACGCCCGGGGCAGCCTGCTCTGGGTGGAGGGCGAACCGGCCACCCTGCGGCGGGCGGAGCGGCTCGGCTTCGTCCCGGGCGCGCGCTGGGCGGAGACGGCGATGGGGACCAACGCGCCCGGCACGGCGGTCGCGGTCGGCGCGCCCGTCCAGGTCTTCGGGGCCGAGCACTTCAGCCGCCGGATGCACCCGTGGACCTGCGCGGCGGCCCCGGTGCGGGACCCCCGGACGGGCCGGCTGCTGGGCGCGGTCGACATCACGGGCGGCGACGGCCTCGCCCATCCGCGCTCCCTGGCCTTCGTCCAGGCGGTGGCCAGGGCGGCCGAGGCCGAGCTGGCGTTACGGGACCCCGGTCCCACGGTGGCCGGGGAGAGCCTGCGCGCCCTCGGTCAGGACGAGGCGCTGCTGCTCGGCGGCGGCCCGGGCATCCGTCTCGGGCGGCGGCACAGCGAGATCATGGCCCTGCTCGCGCACCGTCCCGAAGGGCTGTCGGGCGAGGAGCTGGCGGTCGCCCTGTACGAGGACGAGTCGGTGTCACCGGTCACCCTGCGCGCCGAACTGTCCCGGCTCCGCGGCCTGCTGGGTCCCCGGGCCCCGCTCTCGCGCCCGTACCGTACGGCCGTTCCGCTGGACGCCGATTTCACCGCCGTGACCCGGCACCTGGCGGCGGGAGCCATCTCGGCCGCGCTCGGCCGGTACGCCGGGCCGCTGCTGCCCTCCTCCACCGCGCCCGGCATCGTCCGGCTGCGGCGCCGGATCGAGGACCAGGCGCGGGCCGCCGTGATCGCCCGCGCGGACCCCGGGATGCTGGCCGACTGGGTGTGCAGCCCGTGGGGCGCGGACGACCCGCAGGTGTGGCGGGCGCTGGCGGCGGCGCTGCCGCCGGATTCCCGTCCGGCCGCGCTGGCCCGCGTACGCGCCCTCGACCGTGAACTCGGCGGGGGGCGTGCAACGTCTTCGCAACCTGTCCGCTCCTAGCCTTCCCCCCGAGCGCTGCCCGACGGAGGGCGGCGCCCGGCAAGGGGAGAACACCATGGCCCGTTACGCTGCGCCCGGAACCGAGGGGGCGCTCATGTCGTACGCGTCCCGCTACGGACACTTCATCGGCGGCGAGTACGTCGAACCCGCCCGTGGCCGGTACTTCGCCAACCCCTCCCCCGTCACCGGCGAGACCTTCACCGAGGTCGCGCGCGGGACGGCCGAGGACGTGGAGCGGGCCCTGGACGCGGCCCACGCCGCGGCGCCCGCCTGGGGCCGTACCTCGGTGACCGAGCGGTCGACGATCCTGTTGCGCGTCGCGGACCGGATGGAACAGCACCTGGAGGCCCTCGCGGTCGCGGAGACCTGGGAGAACGGCAAGCCGGTCCGGGAGACCCTGGCGGCCGACATGCCCCTGGCCGTCGACCAGTTCCGCTACTTCGCGGGCGCCCTGCGCGCCCAGGAGGGGGCGCTGAGCCAGCTGGACGACGACACCGTGGCCTACCACTTCCACGAGCCGCTGGGTGTGGTCGGGCAGATCATCCCGTGGAACTTCCCGATCCTGATGGCGGCGTGGAAGCTGGCCCCGGCGCTGGCGGCCGGGAACACGGTGGTGCTCAAGCCCGCGGAGCAGACCCCGGTGTCGATCCACTACTGGCTGAGCCTGGTGGCGGACCTGCTGCCGCCGGGGGTCGTGAACATCGTCAACGGTTTCGGCGAGGAGGCCGGCAAGCCGCTCGCCTCCAGCCCGCGCGTGGCGAAGATCGCCTTCACCGGGGAGACCAGCACCGGCCGGCTGATCATGCAGTACGCGGCGGAGCACCTCAAGCCGGTCTCCCTGGAGCTGGGCGGCAAGAGCCCGAACCTGTTCTTCGACGACATCTGGACGGCCGACGACGACCTGCGCGACAAGGCCCTGGAGGGGTTCACCATGTTCGCCCTCAACCAGGGCGAGGTGTGTACGAGCCCGTCGCGCGCCCTGATCGAGCGCGGCCGGTACGGCGACTTCCTCGACGCGGCCGTCGCCCGCACCGAACTGATCGTGCCGGGCCACCCGTTGGACACGGCCACGATGATCGGCGCGCAGGCGTCCGAGGAGCAGCTGAAGAAGGTCCTGTCGTACGTGGAGATCGGCCGTCAGGAGGGCGCGAAGGTCCTGACCGGCGGCAACCGGCAGGAACTGGAGGGCGAGCTGGCGGGCGGGTTCTACGTGGAGCCGACCATCTTCGAGGGCGACAACCGCATGCGGATCTTCCAGGAGGAGATCTTCGGGCCGGTCGTCTCCGTGACCTCCTTCCAGGACTTCGACGACGCCGTGCGGATCGCCAACGACACGGCGTACGGCCTGGGGGCGGGCGTCTGGACCCGTGACATCAACACGGCCTACCGCGCGGGCCGCGCCATCCAGGCCGGGCGCGTCTGGACGAACTGCTACCACGCCTACCCGGCACACGCCGCCTTCGGCGGCTACAAGCAGTCCGGCATCGGCCGCGAGACCCACAAGATGATGCTGGAGCACTACCAGCAGACGAAGAACTTGCTGGTCTCGTACTCGCCGAAGAAGCTGGGCTTCTTCTAGGAGTCCAGAAGAAGGCGCCTGACCAGGGGGGTTCCCTGTCAGGCGCCCTCAGTGGCGCACTTCTGCGCGGCGGGTCGAAATTCAGTGTCGCTCCCGGTTCTCCCACCCGCGCCGCCCTTGAGGTTCAGCAGGTCCCCTCCGGTGGCCGGGAGGCGGCACTGGGCTTTGCGGGGATGGGTGACTTCGGCTTCATCGTCGGCTTTGGGGGCGGGGGGCGGGGGGGGGGGGCGGGGGGGGGGGGGGGGGGGGGGGGGGGGGGGGGGGGGGGCGGGGGGGGGCGGGGGGGCGGG